>JANYBC010000083.1 GCA_025360965.1 Anaeromyxobacter sp.
GACAGGTTGAGCCCGGGGATGCGGGCCAGCGCCGCCGGCATGGCGTAGGCCGCGCCGGCGTCGACCTGGGCCGCCGCCGCCGACCCGCCCAGCGAGAGATCGCGGGGAGCGACGTTGGGGGCGTCGTAGCCGTTGGCGAGCGCCAGGGCCGGGAGCAACAGCAGGAGAGCGAAGATGGTCTTGAGCGAGCGCATGGTCGTTCTCCTTACGGCAGGTTGATGGTCGCGGCGGTGGCGGTGCCGGTGGCGAGGAACCCGGCGGCGTCGAACTGGACCGTGGCGATGGTGGCGAGCATGCCGTGGGGGACGGCGCGGCCGGTGGCGGAAACCGAGGAGTAGAGCGAGGTGGGCACGCCCATCAGCTGGTAGAGCAGCCAGTTGTTGGTGTTGGGGACCACCGGGTCGAGCGCCGCCACCTGGCCCTGCACCACCTTGGCCGCCTGCGGCGTCTGGAAGGTCTTGTCGGCCAGGAAGTCGGGCATGGGCGCCGTGACCATGGCGCTGGCGTAGTTGATCGGGTCGCCCGGATCGAGGATCCACTTGGCCACGATCGAGGTCTTCAGGTAGGCGGCGGCGATGGCCGGGTTGAAGGCCGCGTTGGTCGAGTCGATCGACTCCCAGGTGAAGCCGGGGATGAGCGAGGCGAGCAGCGCGCCGGTGGGGCCGTGGAAGGCGGGCGCGGTCGTGAAGATGTCGAAGGTGGTGCCACCGCCGACCGAGAGCAGCGCCCGGCTGAGGCGCGGGTTGGCCGCCACCGCGCTGGTGCCGGAGATCGAGCCGAGGCTGATCCCCTCGTAGTAGCTGGTGGTCGGGTTGACCGCCAGGCCGAGGGCGCCGAGCGCGCTGGCGAACGGGTTGGTCGCAGGCTGCGGCGCGTAGCCCGCGGCCGCAGGCGGGCGGTTGAGCGCCAGCGTCAGCGCCGAGACGTCGAGAATGTTCTGCCGGAAGGAGTCGCGGACCCGGAAGAAGTTGGCGCTGACGAAGTAGCGCGAGCCGACGTTGACGCCCGGGGCGCTGAAGACCTTCGGCGTGGTGGCGCCGCTGCAGATGCCCGGGGGGACCAGGTCACCCTGTCCGGCGCTGCCGGCGAAGGCACCGCCCTTGTCGCAGGAGCCTGCAGGACCGGCCGCGCCGGCCGAGGTGACGCAGTCGGCGTCGGTGGCGCACCAGTTGCGGCCGCCGTGAAGCGGGAAGTCGATGGCCGCGGCGATGAAGCCGGCGCTGGCCAGCGTGGCGGCGTTGGTGAGCAGCGTCTCCTTGCTGCCGTTGAGGCCGTGGCCGAAGACCACCAGCACCGGGCACTTGAGACCGGCCGGGTAGCCGGCCGGACAGGCGGGGATGGCCGCGTTGGCCGGGTCCGGGACCACCACCAGGGCGTGGAGCGGCACCACCAGGGCGGCGACCTTGAGCGGGTCGGCGATGTCCGGGTTGAGGGCGCCGGTCTTCTTGTCGATGGCGTCGATGCTGGTGAAGGTGACGTCGTAGAAGGCGTTGACGCCGGCGGTCGGAACGCCCGGAAGCGCGGCGAAGGGGATGTTGGCGACGGCCACCGGCGTGATGGCCACCAGGGTGTTGCTGCTGGCTGCCCACTTGCCCTGATCGACCTTGTAGGGCAGTCCGGCCAGGCCGGCGGAGGTGAGCCGGATGCTCTGGGTCTTGAAGGTGTAGGCCGCGGCCACGGTGGTCCTGTCGATCGAGGCCTTGGTGAAGAGGTCGTTCAGCTCGCCGCGCATCTTCTGGAGGCCGACGGCGGTCACGCCGCTGACGCCGCCGAGGAACGAGGTCGGCGTGCCGGGGACGGTCGGGGTGCCGCCGAGGATGGCGCCGATGGTGGCGCTGGCCGGGATCTCGAGCAGGATCTTGCCGACGGTGGAGCGGACCAGCGGCTGGTTGAAGGCGTCGTGGACGCCGGTGGTGACCACCACCGCGTAGATGGTGTTGTCGGCCAGCGGCGGGAAGTTGGCGAGGTTGTTCGGCACCGGCGGGATGGCCGGGTTGCCGACGCCGACTGCCGGCTGGAAGCCGATCAACCTGGAGCAGGTCGGGGTCGCCGCCGTGGAGATGCAACGGCCCTGGATTGCCGGGGGCTGCGTGGCGATGGCCAGCACCTGGGTCCAGGTGGTCCCGTCGGCGGAGCGCTTGAAGAGCTTGGCGGTGGAGCTGGTGACTGTGCCGGCCAGGATGGCCCCGTCGGTCTGGAGCACGACGCCAGCCGCCACGGCGTTGCCGCCGGTCTGGGCGATGATCATGCCGGTGGTGGAGAAGCCGTCGAGGGAGACAAGGCCGGCGCCGGCGGCGCCGAAGCCGGGGTTGGGCAGGATCAGGCCGGTGTCCTTGGTCGGATCGGCCGGGGTGGTGGCGCCCGGGATCGGGTCACGCAGCAGGTCGAACGGAAGCGGGGCCACGCCCGAGCCGGCGTCGATGGTCACGTAGGTGCCGGCCTCCGGGGCGACCGTGAAGGTCAGGATCGAGGCGACCTCGGCGACGGGGAAGGCGACCGAGACGGTCTCGAAGGGGCTCCTCGACGGCTGCACCAGCGGCTTCGAGCAGGCGGCGGCGGCGGCGGCCGACGGCGGCGGCACCCAGCCGGCCCCCGGGATGTAACACCAGCCGAGCGGCAGCCAGAAGTTCTTGCGGAGCCCCTCGAGCTGCACCTGCAGGGCCGGGGTCAGGCCGCCGGGCGGCTGGTTGGCCGGCAGGGTGAGATCCCGGTTCGGGATCACCAGCGTGATGGCGGTGTCGGCGTTGACCGGCAGGCCGCCGGCGGTGAGGCCGCTGGCGCCGCCGCGGATGGCGGCGACGTAGCGGGCTCCGGGGGCCCAGCGCCGGCTGCCGGTGGCGTCGGCCTTCTTGCGCATCTTGACGGCGCCGGCGGTGCTGACGTCGATGTCGACGTCGACGCGGGCCGGCGGGTTCACGTCGACGCGGAAGACGGCCACGGTGCTGTCGGTGGCGGTGGCCGCGTCGATGAGCGGCGCGGCGTCGGCGGTGTAGGCCCCGGTGGCGGCGTCGAGCTTGAGGGCGTTGATGGGGAAGCTGATCGACACTTCCTGGTCGTTGGGGAAGCCGCCGGCGGTGTTGAACGCCTGCAGCAGCGCCTTCTGGGCGGCCAGCTGGGGCGCCGTCAAGGTCGGCACCGAGTTGAGGGCGAGGTCGCTCGGCAGCGGGATGTTGGGCGAGGCGAAGGTGGCGAGGACCAGCTTCTCGGGCTTCGACTCCTGCGTCACGCTCTGGCAGGCCGCGATCGAGAGTGCCAGCGCCACGGTACCGACTCGGCGAAGTGACATCGGGGATCTCCTCGTGACGGAAAGTCACGATCAGGTGCGAGGGGCAGCGACTGAAGGTCCCATTGATCTGGGCTGCCTTGACCTTGAAGTCAACGAAACAAGGCAGACGCGACGCGTCAGGAGCAGGGGCAATAAGATTGCCCGTGCCGAGAACGGGGGGGATGGTGATCGGCGCGCCAGACCTGAGGGGGGAGGCCCACTTGAAGCCGATCACCACGCTCGACCAGCTCTTCGCCGAGGCCTGCGCCCGGGGCCCGCTCCGGCTGGTGGTGGCCGCCGCCGAGAGCGACACGGCGCTGGCGGCCGCGGTGCTGGCGCGGCGCCGGCTGCTGGCCGAGCCGCTCCTGGTCGGTGATCCGGCCGGCCTGTCCGCCCGGCTCACGGCGCTCGGCGAGGACCCGGGCAGCTGGGAGCTCCACCCGGCCCGCGACGACGCCGACGCCGCCCGGCGGGCCGTCGCGATGGTGCGCGGCGGCGAGGCCAGCCTGCTCATGAAGGGGCGGCTCGCCACCCGCGAGCTGCTGCGCGCCGTCCTCGACCGCGCCGACGGCCTGCGCATCGGCCAGCTGCTCTCCGACGTGCTGGTGGCAGACCACCCGCACGCCTCCCCGCCGCGCCTCATCGGCGTCACCGACGGCGGCATCAACGTGGCCCCGACGCTGGCGCAGAAGCGGGCCATCATCGAGAACGCCGCCGCGCTCTTCCGCAGGCTCGGCCACCCGCGCCCGCGCGTGGCCTGCCTCTGCGCCTTCGAGAAGGTGACCTCGTCGATGCCGCACACTGGCGAGGCGGCCGAGCTCTCCCGGCTCAACGAGGCCGGCGAGCTGGCCGGCTGCGAGGTCTTCGGCCCGCTGGCGCTCGACAACGCCCTCTCGCTCGAGGCGGCCGTGGCCAAGGGCATCTCCCACCCGGTGGCGGGTCGGGCCGACGTGCTGCTGGCCCCGGACATCGAGACCGGCAACGCGCTCGGCAAGTCCTTCACCTGGGTGGCCCGGGCCCGGGTGGCCCACGTGGTGGTCGGCGCCCTGGCGCCGGTGCTGATCCCGAGCCGCGTCGAGTGGGCCGAGGACAAGCTGCTCTCCATCGCGCTCGGCGTGCTGGCGGCCGGGGAGGCGCGGTGAGCGCAGCGCCGCTGCTGCTGGTCATCAACCCCGGCGCCGGCTCGACCAAGCTGGCGCTCTACCGCGGCGAGGCGCTGGAGCGGGAGGTGAGGCTCGACCACCGGGAGCTGTCGACCCGCCCGGCGGCGCGCTGCTGGGACGAGCTGCCGGCGCGGCTGGCGGCGGTGCAGGGCTTCCTCGACGAGGCCGGCGTGGCGGGTGGCGGGCTCGGCGCCGTGGTGGGCCGGGGCGGGCTCCTGCCGCCGGTGCCGGCCGGCACCTTCGCGGTCGACGGCGCCATGCTGGCCGACCTGGAGCGGGCCGAGCGGGGCGACCACGCCTCCAACCTGGGGGCGCCGCTGGCGAGCGCGGTCGCCGCCCTCCACGGCTGCCCGGCCTTCGTGGTCGACCCGGTGGCGGTCGACGAGCTCGAGCCGGCCGCCCGCCTCACCGGCCTGGCCGGCGTGGAGCGGCGCAGCTTCACGCACGCCCTCAACATCCGGGCCGTGGCCCGGCGCCACGCCGCCAGCGCCGGGCGGCCGCTCGCCGAGCTGCGCCTGGTGGTCGCCCACCTCGGCACCGGCATCTCGCTGGCGGCGCTCCGCGGCGGGAGGATGATCGACGTCGTCAACCCGCAGGACGAGGGGCCGATGAGCGGCGACCGCGCCGGCGCCGTGCCGGCCACCGCGCTCATCGACCTCTGCTTCGCACCGGGCGCCGACCGGGCCACGCTGCGCCGCAGGCTCTTCGGCGACGGCGGGTTGTTCGGGCACCTCGCCACCCGCGACGTGCGCGAGGCCCAGCGCCGCGCCGAGGCCGGCGACGCCACGGCGGCCCTGCTCCTCGAGGCCATGACCCTGCAGGTGGCCAAGAGCATCGGCGCGCTGGCGACCGTGCTCGACGGGCGCGTCGACGCGGTGCTCCTGACCGGCGGCCTGGCCCACCTGGCCGCGGTGGTCGAGCCGATCCGGCGGCGGGTCGCCTTCGTGGCGCCGGTGGTGGTGATCCCGGGCGAGGACGAGGCCCGGGCGCTGGCCGATGGGGCGCTGCGGGTGCTGCGCGGCGAGGAGCCGGCCCTGCGCTACGGCGAGTTGAAGAGGTAGAGCACCAGCCCGAGCACCTGCTCGCTGGGCCGCCGCCGGTACTCGAGCGCCAGCGAGAACTCGGTGCCGAGGTGGAGCCGCCCGGCGCCGGCCACGGTCCAGGTGTCGTGGACAGGGGTGCCGGGGAGCCAGCGCCACTGGCCCGAGACCAGCAGGGCGGCGCGCTCGGCGGCGCGGAGCCGGACCAGCGCCGAGGTTCCCGCCCCGACCCGCCAGCCGCTGCCGCCGATGCCGCGCAGGTCGGGGGCCGCCTCGATCGAGGCGTCGGCGAAGAGGGCGGCGTGGAGCGCGCCGTCGAAGCCGGCTCCGGCCAGGCCGGCCCCGCCGTCGATCACCATGGCGACGCAGGAGGGGCAGCCGGCGTCGCGGATGGTCTCGGCGCCGGCCTTGACGTGCCAGGAGCTGCGCAGGTCGAAGCGGGTCCAGGGGGCGAGCGAGACGATGCGGACGAACTGGGACTGGTCGAGCACCACCTTCTCCCGCGCGGCGTCCCAGCGGAGCCGGGTGGGGAGGAACTCGATCTCGGCCTCGGGCGGGTAGCCGCCGGGCGGGTCGAGCAGGTCGTGGAGGCAGAGCCGCAGGTCGAGGCTGGCGAAGCCGCCGGTGGCGCCCCGGCGCGGCTCGAGCAGGCCGCCGCCCAGGCCGAGCCGCAGCGAGCCGTGGCCGCGGTCGGGCCGGCGCGCCTCGGGCGGCTCGATGACCTGCGCCGCCGACTGGACCTGGACAGCGCTGCGCCGTGCCAGCAGCGTCTGGCGGGAGCGGGCCATGGCCGTGTCGGTCTCGTAGATGAGCCCCTTGCCGTGGCGGACGTCCACGAGGTCGAGGGCGGCGTCGAGCACCGCGGCGTCGGAGGCGGGCCGGCCGGGCGGCAACGGCGCCGCCGCGTCGAGCAGCAGCGACTCGACCGCCAGGGCCTGGACGCCGTCGAGGTCCCGGGCGCGGGCCTCGAACTGGGTGCGGATGGCGGGGCGGTAGTGGACGGCGCGGACCAGCCCGGGGTTCTGGAAGAGCACCTTGACGGTGTCGGCCGGGACCACCAGCGGCCAGAAGGCGAAGCGGTCGATGAGGTCGAGCCGGGGCGCCGCAGCCTGCAGCGCGCCGAGCACGTGGTAGCTGCAGTTCTCGTCGAGGTACCAGTAGTCCATCCAGGTGCCGCCTAGCTCCCAGAGGTGGGCGGCCAGCATGGCCACCTCCCGCGGCGTCAGCGCCAGGTCGTACTCCCAGAGGTCGCGCGACTCACTGTCGGCGTACTCGCGCACCTTATAGTAGTACGGATAGTGATTGAAGGTGCCGTGGAAGAGGCCGAAGAGCCCCTGGAAGCCGTAGAGCAGGGCGTTGCTGGTGGTGACCTGGGCCGAGTAGTCGACGCCGTAGTCGAGCAGCTCGAAGGTCTTGCCCGGCAGCGGCGCCTCGGTCTTGTTGAGCCGTAGGAAGGTGTGGCCGAAGGAGCTGGCCGGGTTGTTCATGTAGTAGCTGGAGAAGACCACCGTGACGCTGCGGGCCTGGACCCGCTCGAAGTAGGCGGCCTGCTTCGGGCAGCTTCGCGGCGGCAGCCGGCCGGGATCGAAGCCGAGCACGCCGGCCAGGTAGTAGAGCCGGGCCGGGAAGCGGCAGGCAGGATCGGCCAGCTCGTCGTCGCCGCCGGGTGGCGGCGCCAGCAGCCCGGCCAGCGTCGCCTCGAGCTCGGCGGCCGGGTCGGTCTTGCCCCGGGGAGAGAGGTAGAAGGCCGGGCCGTCGGGATCGCCCTTGACGCCCGGGAGCCAGCGCGAGCGCCAGTGGCCGAGCCGGAGCCAGCCCGGATCCCCGGCCGCCTTGAGCTCGGCGGCCCGGGCCAGCAGCGTGGCCAGGTCGAGCGGCGCCGGGGTGGAGGGAAACGCCGCGGCCGGCGACGGTTGGGCCGCGAGGGCCAGAGCGAGCAGGAGCGGGGCGAGCACGGTGCCGCCGCAGGGTAAACGAAAGGGGAGCCCTCGCGCGAGGACTCCCCTTCCAGTTGAGCGCGAGTGGTGCGCGGTGCAGCCGGTTCTTAGATGTGGCAGCCGAGCGACTTGTCGGCCTTGAGCGTCTCGAGGAGCTTGTCGGCGATCTCCTGGGAGGAGGCCTGCTCGTTCGGGATGATGGTCGAGTAGCGCGACTGGAGGGCCGCGCCGACCGCGTGCGAGTCGCCGCAGCCGGCCATCCAGGTGAGGGCGCCGATGGTCTCGCCCTGGCCGCGGCTCATGTCCTTGGCCAGCACCTCGCGATTCGCTTCAACGAAGTTCCTGGTCCCCGAGGCCATGGCGCCGGAGCCGCAGTTGGAGGTGCCGGTGGTGATGCCGAAGGTCTGGCTGGCGAAGGTGCCGTTGGTGGTGGCGGCCAGGATCTGGATGGCGCCGGGCTGTGAGCCGAAGGCCATCGAGCCGAGGCCGCAGCCGGCGGCACCGTAGGCGCCGCCGCCCCGGAGGGCCGAAGCGGTATCGCCAGCGAGGGCGGTGGTGGAGACGAGGAGGGCGGCGATGAGGACCAGTCTGCGCATTGTGGATGGCTCCCGTGTCGATGGTTGAAGCCCCGGACCGATGGAGACGGAGGGGGGCGTTCCGCATCCTTATCGCCGGACCGTGAAGCCGCGCTCGGGATAATGGGTGCCTCTCGATTCGTGACGGCCCGCATGGGCTACAGTTGCGGGTCGCGCTCCAGATGGGCATACTCGCCGGCTGATTCTGGAATCAGGAGGCCGCACTCATGGCGTTGAAGATCATGGTCACGGTGAAGCGGGTCGAGGACCCCGAGTCCAAAATCCGAGTCAAGCCGGACGGTTCGGGCATCGTCACGGACGGTGTCAACTACAAGATGAACCCGTTCGACGAGATCGGCGTCGAGGAGGGGCTCCGGCTCAAGGAGGCCCACGGTGGCGAGGTCTTGGTGGTCTCGATCGGCGGCGAGAAGTCGGCCACCGAGATCCGGGCCGCCCTGGCCATGGGGGCCGACCGCGGCGTCCTGGTCCGGCACGACGGTCCGCTCGACCCGGTGGTGGTCTCCAACATCCTCGCCAAGGTCTACGAGCTGGAGAAGCCGGACCTGGTCCTGCTCGGCAAGCAGTCAATCGACGACGACCAGAACCAGGCCGGCCAGTACCTGGCGGCGCGCCTCGGCCTGCCGCAGGGCACCTTCGCCTCCAAGACCGAGAGCCTGGAGAGCGAGGCCGAGCAGAAGAAGGTCCCCGGCCTGAAGCTCTCGTCCGACGGCAAGCGGCTCGTGGTGGTGCGCGAGATCGACGGCGGGGTCGAGACCATCGACCTCTCGCTGCCGGCGGTGGTGACGGTCGACCTTCGGCTCAACAAGCCGCGCTTCGCCTCGCTGCCCGGCATCATGAAGGCCAAGAAGAAGGAGCTGAAGGAGCTGCAGGCGGCCGCGCTCGGCGCCGACCTCACGCCACGGGTGGTCGTGAAGCTGCTGGCCTCACCGCCGGCGCGCAAGGGCGGCCTCAAGGTCGCCGACGTCGAAGAGCTCTGGAAGAAGCTCCACGAGGAGGCGAAGGTCGTCTGACCTTCGAGGCCACCATGTCCAACGTCCTGATCATCGCAGAAGCCTTCAAGGGGCAGGTCCGCCGGGCCTCCCTCCACGCTCTCGGCGCCGGCCAGCAGCTGGCGAAGCGGACCGGTGGCGCGCTCCACGTGGTCCTGCTCGGGAAGGGGATCGGCGAGGCGGGAAAGTCGCTCTCCACCTTCGGTGCCACGGTCCACGTCGCCGACGCCGAGGCGCTGGCCGCGCCGCTGGCCGAGGCCCACGCCCCGGTGGTGGTCGAGCTGGCCAGGGCGATCGGCGCCACCTGGCTGGGCGCCGCCGCCACCGCCTACGGCAAGGACCTGACCCCGCGCGCCGCCGCGCTCCTCGACGCCGCCATGGCGACCGAGGTGATCGCCTTCACCGGCGAGGGGGCCGCGGTGCTCTTCCGCCGTCCCATGTGGGCCGGCAACGTGCTGGCCGACGTCGAGCTGACCACCGCGGTCAAGGCCTTCACGATCCGTCCGACCGAGTTCGCGGCGGCGGCCGCCGGCGCGGCCGGCGAGGTCAAGGCGGCGGCCGTCAACGTGCCGACGCTCAAGAGCCGCTACGTCTCCTTCACCGAGGTGAAGAGCGAGCGGCCGGAGCTGACCGAGGCCCGGGTGGTGGTGGCCGGCGGCCGCGGCACCAAGGGCGACTTCAAGCCGCTCGAGGCGCTGGCCGACGCGCTCTCCGGCGCCATGGGCGCCAGCCGCGCCGCCGTCGACGCCGGCTGGGCCCCCAACGACTGGCAGGTGGGGCAGACCGGCAAGGTGGTCGCCCCCGATCTCTACGTGGCGGCCGGCATCTCCGGGGCCATCCAGCACGTGGCCGGCATGAAGGGCTCCAAGGTGATCGTCGCGATCAACAAGGACCCGGAGGCCCCCATCTTCCAGATCGCCGACTACGGCCTGGTGGGCGACCTCTTCAAGATCCTCCCCGAGCTGGTCGCCAAGGTGAAGGCCAATCACTGACTCCAGGTGAAGGCAGACCGGTGGCCGGGGAGGAGCGGCGGCCGCTGACCGAGGCCGGCCTGGCCGCGCTCGGCGTCCACCGTCTGGCGTTGCCGATCCCCTTCATGGCGGCCGGCGGGCCGGTCAACGTCTACGTCATCGAGGCGGCCGAGGGCGGGCTCATCCTCTTCGACGCCGGGCTCGGGACCGAGGCGGCGCAGGGGGCGCTGGCCGCAGGCTTCCAGCGGCTCGGCCTGCGCTTCGAGGAGGTCCGGCGGATCGTGCTGAGCCACGGCCACGTCGATCACTACGGCGCCGCACGCTGGGTGCAGGAGCGGCGCGGCGGCGAGCTGCCGGTCTTCGCCCACCGCAGGGACCTCGCCAAGATCGACGAGCGGGGGCCGCGGCTGCGCGACCAGCACGCTCTCTACGGTGCCCACTTCATGCGGCTCGGGGTGCCGCTCCAGGTGCTGACCGCCATGGCGGCCGCCGGCGAGGGCTCGAGCCGGCTGGCGCGGCGGGTCCCGGACGTCCAGCCCATCGAGGCCGGCGCGGTCATCGAGGGGCGCGGGCTGCGCTTCGAGGTGATCGAGATGCCGGGCCACACCCCCGGGCTCATCTGCCTCTGGGCGCCGGAGCAGGGCCTGCTCATCCCCGCCGACCACCTGCTGGAGAAGGTCTCGCCCAACCCGCTCATCGAGCTCGACGCCGGGGGTCTCACCGTCCACCGGCCGCTCGCGGTCTACCTGACATCGCTGGAGCGGACCCGGGCGCTGGAGGTCTCGCTGGTGCTGCCCGGTCACGGCCCCGGCTTCACTGGCCATCGCGCCCTCATCGACGGGCTGCGCGGCTTCTACGAGAAGCGGCAGCAGCGGCTGCTCGGGCTGCTGGCCGACCGGCCCCGCACCGGCTGGGAGCTCTGCCAGGCGATCTTCCCGCGCGCCGGCCCCGCCGACGCCTTCCTCACCATGAGCGAGACGGTGGCCAACCTCGAGGTGCTCGAGGATCGCGAGGTGGTGGTGCGGGTCGAGGAGCAGGGCGCCTGGCTCTTTCAGCGGGCCGCCTGAGCACCGAGGATCGTGCGGGGGCGACCGCGCCCCGGGTGCGGAGGGCTGCGGTCCAGCCGGAAGAGGCCTACCGCCCGCCGAGGATGCGGCGCCACAGCGTGGCGGCGTGGGTGGGCAGGCGAGAGAGCTTCGACTCCACGTCCTCCACCAGCGTGGCCCGGCCCAGCAGGTCAAGGAGCTGCGCGACGTCCCAGGCGTCCTGGGGACCGCCCGCATAGAGCTTGAGCAGGACGAGGTCAGCCGGCCCGACCACCGGGACCGGCACCTCCCCGAGGTGAACCGGCGCGGCCCTGGCCAGCGCCTCCTGCTGCCACGCCGAACGCCCCACCACCACGTCCACCGAGCGGGCTCCGGCGCGTGAGATCCTGACGACGCCAGCCAGCGGATCGTCGTCGTCGCCGACGCGGACATCCAGGGTGTCGCCGTGGCCTGCCAGCCGGCCCCAGAACGACGAGGCCAGCACGGCACGGTCGGTCACCAGCAGGTCGAGGTCGAACGTGGAGCGGCTCACGCCGTGGACCGCCAGCGCACCTGCGCCGATGAGGGCATGCCGGACAGCATGCGCCGTCAGCTCACGCGAGACGTCGTCGAGCAGGCCGAGCATCACGGCTCCGCGGCGCTCCGAGAGGGCCGCCGTCCAACCGCGCGCTGTCGCTGCAGCGCGGCCCGCGCAGCGGAGGGCGCGAGGCCGCTCCCTGCGGCGTGGAGCCGCACGTCCGAATCGCCCACGGCCAAGGCGCGGAGCAGCCGCTCCGCGGCCGAGAGGGCGGCCTCGGCGAGGGCGTCGTCACGCCGAAGGCTGGCTGCCACCTGGCTCACGGCCCGATGATAGCCCGTCGGCACGGCGAGACGAAGTTCAGGGCTGCGGTCCAGCCGGCTGCGCCCCGTCGCTCTGGCCGCCTCTGGAGGAGGTGGCTCCAGGCTGCCCGCTGGCCCCGCCCCCCCGCCATCGGCTACAAGGCCCCGTGCCGGATCTCTCGCTGCTCCTGCTGACGCTCCTCTGGGGCTCCACCTTCACGCTCGTGAAGGGGGCCATGGAGATCGCCTCGCCCGGGGTCTTCCTGGCGCTCCGCTTCGGGCTGGCGGCGGCGGCGCTCGGGCTGGTGGCACTCTGGCGGCGCGACCGTATCGGCCCGGGCTTCTGGCGCGACGGCCTGCTGCTCGGCCTCTTCATGCTGGCCGGCTTCGTGCTGCAGACCATCGGCCTGCGCTTCACCACCCCGGCCCGCTCCGGCTTCTTCACCGGGCTCTGCGTGCTCTTCGTCCCCTTCATCACCCACTTCACCCTTCGCCGGCCGGTCGGGGTCTCGGCCTGGGGCGGCGTGGCCCTGGCGGTGGTCGGCGTGGCGCTGCTCTCCAGCCCCTTCGGCGGCGCCGCCAGCCCCGACCAGCCGCTCGGCGACCTGCTCACGCTCGGCTGCGCCGTCGCCTACGCGCTCCAGGTTGCTTACACGAGCGAGTGGTCGCCGCGCCACCCGCTGGTCCCCTTCACGCTGCTGCAGGTCTCGGTGGTGCTGGCGGGTTCGCTCCTGCTGATCCCGCTGGAGGGTGCACGGCTCGACGCCGGCCGCTGGCCCGAGCTGGCCGGCGTGGTCGTCTTCACCGGCCTGCTGATGACGGCCGGCGCCTTCTTCGTCATGAACTGGGCGCAGCGCCACACCACGGCGGTCCGGGCCGCGCTCATCTACGCGCTCGAGCCGGCCTCGGCGGCGCTCTTCAGCTGGGCGCTCATCGGCGAGCGGCTCGGGCAGCTCGGCTGGATCGGCGGCGGCCTGATCGTGCTCGGGGTGGTGGCTGGCGAGGTGGGCGGCGCCTGGGAAAGGCGTTAGAAGGGAGGTCCATGCGCCAGCGCCTCCGGCTCATCGTGGTCGCCGCCGCCGTCACGGTCGCCGCGATCTGGCTGGTCACGAACCGCCGCGCCCGCCCCGCCGCGGCCCCCGCCGGTGCGAGCCGGCTGGTTCTCACCAGCTGCCAGCTGGCCCACCCGTTCCTGGCCACCCGCATCCCGGCGATGTGCGGCACCTTGGAGGTGCCCGAGGACCACGACCATCCGGCCGGTCGCACGCTCTCACTGCGGGTGGCGGTGGTCCAGGCCGAGGCGGGCGGGAAGGCGCCGGACCCGGTCTTCTTCCTGGCGGGCGGGCCGGGGCAGGCGGCCACCGAGATCTACCCGGCCCTCGCCGACACCTTCAAGCGCGTGGCCCGCAAGCGCGACATCGTGCTGGTGGACCAGCGCGGCACCGGCAGCTCGGCGCGGCTCGACTGCAGCGAGCTCTCCCAGCCGGACAGCGTCGTCCGGACCGACCTCGATGAGCTCCGGCTGGTGGCGGCATGCGGTGAGGTGCTGGGCCGGAAGGCCGACCTGCGCCGCTACGGCTCGGAGGACTTCGCCCGCGACCTCGACCTGGTGCGGGGCGCGCTCGGCGCCGAGCAGGTCAACCTGGTGGGCGCCTCCTATGGCACGCGCATGGCGCTGGTCTACGCCCGCCGCTTCCCGGCCCGGGTCCGCAGCATGGTGCTCGACGGCGTGGCCCCGTTGGAGATGGCGGTGGGCGGGTTCTTCGAGCGCGACGCCCAGCGGGCCTTCACGCTGGCGGCCGGGCGCTGCCGCGCCGACCCCGCCTGCGCCACAGCCTTCCCGGATCCGGCCGGCGATCTGGCGGCGCTGGTGGCGTCCCTGGAGCGAGGCCCGCGCACCCTGTCCCTGCGCGACCCGCTCAGCGGCGCGGCCAGGCAGGTGACGCTCGACGCCGGCACGGTGCGCCGCCTGGTCCTGCTGCTCTCCTATGCGCCGGAGACGGTCTCGCTGCTGCCGGCGCTGCTGGCCGAGGCCCGCCGCGGCGACCCCGGGCCGCTGGCCGCGCTCGGCCTCACGGCCGGCCGCGACGTGCAGGCCACCATCTCCCGGCCGCTCCAGCTCGCCGTGCTCTGCGCCGAGGACGAACCCTGGTTCCCGCCCGACGATCCGGCCGCCGAACGCGCCCGCTACCTGGGCCGCTCGGTGCGCGCCGCCTTCACGGCCGCCTGCCAGCGCTTCCCGCACGGCACCATGCCGGCCAGCTTCCGCGAGCCGGTCCGCTCCACCGCGCCGACCCTGCTGCTCTCCGGCGAGGCCGACCCGGTCACGCCGCCGGAGTGGGCCGCCATCGCCGCGAAGAGCCTCCCCAACAGCAGGCAGCTCACCCTGGCCGGGCAGGGGCATGGCACGCTCGGCCGCGGCTGCATGGCGAAGGTGGTGGAGCGGTTCATCGCCGCCGGGACCGCCGCCGGCCTCGACGCCGACTGCCTGGCGTCGGTCAAGCCGCAGCCCTTCTTCCTCGATCTCGCGGGGCCCATGCCGTGATCGTCCTCTCCGGCGTCAAGAAGCGGTTCGGCGACGTGGAGGCGCTGCGGGGCGTCTCCTTCACGGTGGCCGACGGGCAGATCACCGGGCTGCTCGGCCCCAACGGCGCCGGCAAGACCACCGCGCTGCGGATCCTTTACGGCGTGATGGTCCCCGACGCCGGGAGGGCGAGCGTCGACGGGATCGACCTCACCGCCGACCGGCTCTCGGCGCAGGCCCGCCTCGGCGTGCTGGCCCACGCCCAGGGGCTCTACCCGCGCCTCACCGCCCGCGAGCACGTCCGCTACGCCGGGCAGCTCCACGGCCTGCGCGGCCCCGGGCTGGAGCGGCGCATCGAGGAGCTCTCGTCGCTGCTGGAGATGGCGGAGTTCCTCGACCGGCGCGCCGACGGCTTCTCGCAGGGGCAGAAGCTCAAGGTGGCGCTGGCCCGGGCGCTGGTGCACGACCCGCGCAACGTGGTGCTCGACGAGCCGACCAGCGGGCTCGACGTGGCCGGCACCCGGGCGGTGCGCGCGCTGCTCAAGCGGCTGCGTGACGAGGGGCGCTGCGTCCTCTTCTCCACCCACGTCATGCAAGAGGTGAGCGCCGTCTGCGACCGGGTGGTGGTGATCGCGCAGGGGCAGGTGGTGGCCGAGGGGACGCCCGAGGCGCTCAAGGCGGCCACCGGCAAGGAGACGCTGGAGGACGCCTTCGTGGCGGCCATAGGCTCGGAGGAGGGGCTCGGATGAGGTGGGACCTGCTCGGCGTGGTCTACAGGAAGGAGATCATCGACAGCCTGCGCGATCGGCGCACCCTGGCGATGGTGCTCTTCTTCCCGGTCTTCGGCCCCATGGTGATGGCCGGGACGCTCTCCCTGGTGTCGCGCGAGGCGCGCAGCGTGGACGAGAAGCCGTTGGCGCTGCCGGTGGTGGCGGCGGAGCGGGCCCCCAACCTGATGGCCTATCTCGCCGAGCGCGCCGTGGAGGTGAAGCCAGGCCCCGCCGACCCTTCCGCCGCGGTCCGGCTCGGCGACGCCGACGTGGTCCTGGAGATCCCTGCCGATCACGAGGAGGCGCTGAGGGCCGGCCGCCCGGCCCCGGTGAAGCTCTACCTCGACGAGTCGCGCCGCACCTCCCACGCGGCGGTGGCGCGGGTCAAGTCCCTGCTGGAGGGCTACTCCCACCGGATCGGCGTGCAGCGGCTGGTGCTGCGCGGCGTCCACCCGGCGGCCACCACCGCGCTGGCGGTGGAGGAGGTCGATCTGGCCACGCCGCAGAGCCGCGCCGCCATGCTGCTCTCCATGCTCCCCTACTTCCTCATCATCGCGCTCTTCACGGGCGGGATGTCGGTGGGCATCGACGCCACCGCCGGTGAGCGCGAGCGGCAGTCGCTCGAGGCGCTCCTGCTCCACCCCATCCCGCGGTCGGCGGTGGTGCTGGGCAAGCAGCTGGCGGCCGCCTCCTTCGCGGGCGTGGCGCTGCTGGAGACCACCGTCGGCTTCGGCCTGGTGCCGCTGCTGGTGCCGCTGGAGGCGCTCGGCTTCTCGATGCGGCTGGAGCCGGCGGTGCTGGCGCGGATCCTCCTGCTCATGCTGCCGCTGCTCCTGCTGGTCACCGCCGTCATCCTGCTGGTGGCCTCGCGGCTGCGCACCTTCCGGGCGGCGCAGTCGACCGTCTCCTTCCTGATGCTGGTGCCGGCCACGCCCGGCATCGTGCTCGGGCTGGTGCCGATCAAGCTGAAGCTCTGGATGCTGCTCATCCCCTCCTTCGGCGACCAGCTGCTGGTCAACCGGCTGCTGCGCGGCGAGCTGGTCGAGCCGGCGCAGATGGCGCTCTGCATGACCTCGACGCTGCTCTGGGCGGCGCTGGTGACGGCGCTCACGGTGCGCGCCTTCACGGACGAGAAGTTCCTGTTCGGGAAGGCGTAGGGGGGGCGGCTTGGGGCGGTGGGGCGACGCCGGGCGAACGGCCCCGAAGCGCGATCGAGAGGCGCGGCGAAGGGGAGTGCGCGGTCGAGCGGTTCGGCGATCGACACGACCGTCCGTCGAGAGGTGGCGGCGCATGGCTTCCAGTCCCCCCTCGCCAGGATCTCCCGCTACGTACCCAGAGTCGCTTTGGACGCCCAAAGTGACTCTGGGTACGTGGTGCGCGGCATGTCCAAGGTGCCGTGACTCCAGCAAAAGTTGCTTAGACGTACCGAAAGTCCGTTTCTGACGTCAGAACTCGCGAAAGAGGGGCCTGGTTCGGGCCACGCCTCTGGCCGGACGCATCAGCTCCATCTCCCACGCGCGAGGTCAGCGCCGACGCCTAGAACACGTGCCGGCCTCCGAGGAGGTGCTGGCATTTGCTGCGGCCAGGCCCGAGCCCGCGGAAGGGGGCCATCACCGGATCGGAGAGGAAGCGGTCGGCCCGCTCCAGCATCGCCTCCAGCGTGGTCCCCGGCGCCAGCAGTACGTCCTCCCGGAGTAGCGCCACGACCCGAGCTGCTTCAAGAGCCTACCTTGGGCGCCCAAAATGACTCCCAGTGCGCGACATCTTGCCTCCCCCGAAGGCGACTCCGGACGTCCGAAGTTGCGAAAGAGGGACCTCGATTGGGGCTCACGGTGCCCGCGGTGCCGGACACCCCTTTCCAAGGACCTTCCGCCCTGGCCTCGCTCGCCATTCGGACCCGCCCGCCGACCCCGCCAGCAGCGCCGGCCGCACGACCCGGCGCCGGCTGCCCCACTCACCCTCGCCACGCCTCTGGCCGGACGAGCGGCACCGCTCAGACTTGCGCGCCCTACGCCGCGCCTCTGGCCCGCCGAACGGCCCCGCTCGACCGCGGCCCCGTCCTCACGCCGTCACGACCCGCTTCGCGACCACGTCGTGGTTGAGCCAGCGGATCGGCGAGACCGGCTCCCAGGCCTCCGCCAGCATGAGCCGGCCCACGGCGCCGAAGACCAGGCGCGAGAGCTCGGCGGCCACCGTGTTCTTGGCGTCGGCGCTGAAGGCCAGCACCTCCTCGGAGGCCGGCAGCATCAGCTCCATCTCCTCGCGCGTGGAGTGCTGCGGCCAGGCCTCGAGCCCGCGAAAGGGGGCCATCACCGGATCGGAGAGGAAGCGGTCGGCCCGCTCCAGCATCGCCTCCAGCGTGGTCCCCGGCGCCAGCAGCGCGGCGCAGCGGCCCCGGAGCTCGTCGGCCACCGCCTGCGCGGCGCCCCCCTTGGCGCGGCCGGCGTCGCTGATCGAGGTGAGCAGCGGGTAGAGCGACAGCTCCACGCCCGAGAAGAGCGAGCTCGAGTTGGTCCAGATCTCCGGGGAGTTGAAGACGGTGGCCCGCACCCCGTCGCGCCAGGCCTCCTCGGCGTGCTGCTCGAGCCGCTTCTTGGCCCAGCCCTGCAGGTAGGGGGTGTAGCTCTGCCAGGTGAGCCGGCCGCCGATCAGCACCTCGCAGCCGTGGTAGCCGTAGGCCACGTAGCGCACCTTGCGCCCGGCGGTCCGCAGCGGGGCGGTGGCGGCCACCAGCCGCTCGAAGGTCCGCGCCGTCACCTCCTCGAAGCTCGCTGCCCAGAGCCGGCCCAGCTCGGTCTCCCAGACCGGCCCCGACGCCAGGTGCTTCTCGCCGGTGCCGCGGAAGAGGCGGGTCATGAGCGGAAGCAGCGAGCGGACCCGCGGGACGCCGCCGGCCATGGTGTGGACGAAGAGCAGGTTGGCGCCGGCCGGAACCAGGGTGGCCAGCTGCGCCGCGAAGGCCGCCGCGTTCCTCTCGAAGCGCGCCGCGCCGGCCGCCCGGGAGGCCGACAGCGCCGCCTGGTCGAAGCTGAGCTCGCGCCAGTTCTCCCCCTTGAGCCGCTTCAGCTGCTCGGCGGGCGAGGGGCCGCCGTCGACCGCCTCGAGGTCGAAGCCGGCCTCGAGCGGCACGTTGACGATGCGGCCGCCCAGGTTGGCCTCGGCAGCGGCCAGCTCCTCGGCGTTGAGCGGGCGCAAGGGGCCGTCGCTCCCGTCGCGCCGGCCGACCGTGGCGCCGACCAGCGTCATCCCGGCCCTGCGCGCCTCGTCGACGATGCCGTTAGCGTAGCCGCGGCCAAAGAGCTCGCCGAAGACGACCAGCACGTCGCCCGCCTTCCAGCCTGGGGTGGCGGGGAGTTCGCGGAGCGGGTCGTAGCGCATGTGAGTCTCCTGACCGGTCGAAGAAGGGCCCGCACGATGCCCGCGGCCGCCCCCTCTTGTCGAGCGGTCCGACCGCCCGAGAAGGCGCCGCTGCCGCCGGGCCCGAAGGCCGGCGCCGTCCAGAGGTCGCCTGGCTGATCGCGATTCGCGAACTCCCCGTTTAGAACACCACGTTGGGCCGGACCAGGAGCTGCAGCCCCGGGCGGTGGGTCTCCGCCAGCGCGCCGGTGTAGGCCGCCCCCGACTCCCAGAGCACGCCGACGCCAAATACCAGCGTCACCTTCCCCTTGCCGAGCGGGAACTTCTTGTCGACGAGGAAGAGCTGCCGCACCGGCTTGCCGGTGAGCGACAGGTCGAAGCGGTACTCGATGCCGGAGTTGGCCAGCAGCAGCGACCCGTCCTCGTAGTCGACGCGGCTGCGCCGCAAGGCCAGGTAGCCGGTGTCGGTGATCTCGGCGTTGTCGTGGAGCTTCACCCCCAGGCGGAAACTCCAGGAGAGCCTCATCTCCTCCGAGATCCGGTCGCCCTTGAGCTTCAGCTCCGGCTCGAGCCAGGCGTCCCGGATCAGCTCGTTCTGCTTGATGTGCCCGACCCCGCCCGAGACCAGCAGCCCGAGGTAGCCGCGGCCATGCACGTCGCTGCGCCCCTTGACGTCAAAGTCGACGACGTTGCCGACGAAGATCGAGAGGGCGAACGGTTCGTCGAAGCCGGCGGTGAGGGCCTGCACCAGGTTGAGGCCGGAGCTGACCTGCGCCCGGTGGTAACCCCACTCCCACTCATGGACCGCGACCCCGAGGCAGGGGAGCGGGTTGACGCTCGCCTCCAGCACCAGGAAGTGGCGGGCGAAGGCCCCGCCCAGCAGCGCCCGGTAGATCTCGGCCTCGCTGCGCTCGCCGGCGGCGGCGGTCGAGGCGCCGGAGAGCGGGAGGTAGAGGCCAACGCTCGAGTAGTAGGCGCCGCCGGTGAGCAGCAGCGTGATCGGCTCCCGCGCCGGCGGCTCCGGCTCCTGCGGCGTGGCCCAGCCGGCGTAGAGGGCGGGGTCATCGTCGTCGGGCGCCGGGGCGGGGGAGGGCGCATCTGCTGGCGGCGGCGCCGGGGTGGGTGCTTCGGCAGGCGGCGGATGTCGGCGTCCCAGTGCGGGTTGATGCT
>JANYBC010000089.1 GCA_025360965.1 Anaeromyxobacter sp.
GGCGGCGCCGCCGCGCCCAGGGCGAGCCGCAGCTCGGTGGGGGCGGCGTCGGCCACCTCGCCGAGCACGCCGGCCAGTGCCGCGCGCAGGGGCGGGGCGGGAGGCCTCGCTGGCGTTGCTCGGTGACCGGCTCCCGCCCGACCCGCCGCCTGTGGCGCCGGCCACCGTCGGGCCGGTGCCACCACGCGCACCGTGACGGTCGGCCGCCAGGCGACGACCCGGGTCCAGCGGGCTCGCGGGCGGTGCTAAGTTCCCGGCGCATGAGCCCTCCCGCCAGCGCGTCCCATGCCGGCCGCATGCCGCCGCAGGTGCCGTACATCATCGGCAACGAGGCCTGCGAGCGCTTCAGCTTCTACGGCATGCGCAACATCCTCACGCCGTTCCTGGTGACCAGCCTCCTGCTCTACGCCCCCGTGGCGGAGCGGGCCGGCCTGGCCAAGGAGGTCTTCCACTCCTTCGTCATCGGGGTCTACTTCTTCCCGCTGCTGGGCGGCTGGATCTCGGACCGCTGGTCCGGGAAGTACCAGACCGTCCTGTGGCTCTCGCTGGTCTACTGCGTCGGCCACGGCTTCCTGGCCTTCTTCGACACCAACCGGCTCGGCTTCTACGCTGGCCTCCTCCTCATCGCGCTCGGCTCGGGCGGCATCAAGCCGCTGGTCTCCGCCTTCGTCGGCGACCAGTTCGACCAGTCCAACAAGGAGCGGGCCAAGGTCGTCTACGACGTCTTCTACTGGACCATCAACTTCGGGTCCTTCTTCGCCTCGCTCCTCATGCCGCGCATCTTGAAGGCCTGGGGCGCCTCGTGGGCCTTCGGCATCCCCGGCCTGCTCATGCTGGGCGCCACCGTCATCTTCTGGGCGGGGCGGCGCCGCTACGTCATCGTCCCCTCGGCGCCGCCGGACCCGCACGGCTTCGTGGCGGTGGCCCGCACCGCGCTCACGGCCCGCGGACCCGGCGGCCCCGGCTTCCTGGTGGCAGGGGCCGGCCTCGTGCTGGCGGTGGCCTCCTTCGCCTTGGTGCCCGGCTCGGGCTTCATCATCGCCTTCTGCACGGCGCTCCTCGCCCTCCTGCTCGGGGGCGGCGTCGGCGTGGCGCTGCAGCTCGACGAGGCGCGGGCCAGCCACCCGGCCGCGGCGGTGGACGGCGTCCGGGCGGTGCTGCGCATCCTGGTGATCTTCGCCCTGGTGACCCCCTTCTGGTCGCTCTTCGACCAGAAGGCCTCGACCTGGGTCCTGCAGGGCGGACAGATGGTGATGCTGGCGCCAGGCTCGCTGCTCGGCTGGCTGGTGAAGGAGCCGGCCCAGATGCAGGCGCTCAACCCGGCGCTGGTGATGCTGCTCATCCCCTTCAACAACCTGGTGCTCTACCCGGCGCTGCGCCGGGTCGGGGTGACCGTCACCCCGCTGCGGCGCATGGGGTTCGGCATCGCCTTCACCGGCGTGGCCTGGATAGCCGCAGGGGCGCTCCAGCTCTCCATCGACGGCGGCGACCAGGTCTCGATCGCCTGGCAGGTGCTGCCCTACGCCCTGCTCACCCTCGGCGAGGTGCTGGTCTCCACCACCGGCCTGGAGTTCGCCTACAGCCAGGCGCCGGTCGCCATGAAGGGCGTGATCATGAGCTTCTGGCTGCTCACCACCACCTTCGGCAACCTTTGGGTACTCATCACCAACGCCCTGGTGCGGCGGGAGGACGTGCTGTCCCGCATCGCAGCCACCGGCTGGAGCCAGAACGCCTTTCTGATGTTCTTCTTCGCCGCCTTCGCCCTGGTCGCGGCGCTGGGCTTCGCCGCCTACGCGCGCACCTACCCGATGCAGGACCACTACCGGCGCTGAGCCTCGGCTGTCAGACCCGAAGGCTAGGTTGCCACCATCACGCAGCCGGCGGCTCACGCCGGCCACGCACTCGAAAGGCACCACCCATGGTCAACAAGGTCATTCTGGTCGGCAACCTCGGCAAGGACCCCGAGGTCCGCTACACCTCCGGCGGCCAGGCCGTCGCCAACCTCCGCATCGCCACCTCCCGCTCCTGGACCGACAAGCAGTCGGGGCAGAAGAAGGAGGAGACCGAGTGGCATGACGTCGAGGTCTGGGGCAAGCAGGCAGAGCAGTGCGGCGAGTTCCTCGCCAAGGGGCGGCAGGTCTACGTCGAGGGGCGGCTCAAGACCGACGCCTGGGACGACAAGGCCTCGGGTCAGAAGAAGTACCGCGTCAAGGTGGTGGCCGACACGGTCCGCTTCCTCGGCGGTGGCGGCGCCGGTGCGGGCCGCGGCGCACCCGGTGCCCCCGGTGCCGGCGGCGCGCGTCCCCCCCAGGGCGGCCCCGACGAGCAGGGCGGTCCGCCGCCAGGGTTCGACGACGGCGGCAGCAGCGGCGGCAGCGGTGGTGGCAGCGGCGGCGGCGGCCACGAGGACATTCCCTTCTAGCCCGCACCCGCGCCGGGGCCCTGACCGATGAAGCCGCTCGTGGTGGTGGTGCGCGACCTGGTCTTCAGGTCGAAGATCCACGCGGCGGCCGAGCGGCAGGGCGTCCCGCTGCGGCTCGCCCCGCGCGGCTCGACGCTGGCCGAGGCGATCGCCGGCCTGGAGCGGCCCACCGTGGTGGCCGACCTCGGTGAGCCCGGCCTCATCGAGCAGGTTCGCGCCGTCAAGGCGCTTGGCCCGGTCAGGGTCATCGGCTTCCTCGGCCACCTGCAGGAGGAGCTGATGGCGCAGGCCCGGGCGGCCGGCGTCGACGAGGTGCTGACCCGCGGGCAGTTCGTGGTCAGGCTCGACTCGCTGCTCCACGGAGGGGAGCTCCACTGATGGCCGCGCCCCGGGTCACCGTCTACACCACCTCCTATTGCCCGTACTGCGTTCGGGCCAAGGCGCTGCTCAAGCGCAAGGGGTTCGTCTTCGAGGAGGTCCCTGTCGACGACGACGAG
Organism: Anaeromyxobacter sp.; assembly: GCA_025360965.1. GTDB lineage: Bacteria > Myxococcota > Myxococcia > Myxococcales > Anaeromyxobacteraceae > JADKCZ01. Next base: position 2,920 of record JANYBC010000089.1, read on the forward strand.
GCGCGCCGGGCGTGGCTGGTGGAGAAGACCGGGCAGCGGACAGTGCCGCAGGTCTTCGCTGGAGAGCGCTCGCTCGGCGGCTTCAGCGACATCGACGCCCTTGACCGCGAGGGGAAGCTCGATCCGATCTTGCGTGGGGATGCCTGACGCCATGGCCTGCTGGCTGGTCAAGACCGAGCCCTCGGCCTACTCGTTCGGCGACCTCGTCGCGGAGCGGAAGACCCTCTGGACCGGCGTCAAGAACCCGCAGGCCCAGCTGCAGCTGCGCGCCATGAAGAAGGGCGATCGGGTCGCCGTCTACCATACCGGCGGTGAGAGGGCGGTGGTCGGCACCGCGCTGGTGAGCGGCGCGCCCCGCCCCGACCCGACCGACAAGGCCGGCAAGCGGGTGGCGGTCGAGCTGGCCGGGGAGTGGGCGCTGGCCGCCGCGGTGACGCTGGCGACGTTGCGTGGCGAGGTGGCCTTCGCCGGCTCGCCGCTGCTCACGCAGGGGCGGCTCTCGGTGCTGCCCCTCACCGCCGCGCAGTGGAAGCGGGTCGAGGCGCTGGGCCGCCGCGTCCCCTGAACCCGGGGCCTGCCGGCAGGCTGGCCACCCCGCGACTGCGTGTTAACGTGGACGCCGCCCGTGGCCCCGTCCATCATCGAGAAGTACCAGCAGATCCTCGCGGCCGACCCCCGCTCGCGCATCTTCGTCGAGCTGGCCCGCGCGCTGCTCGAGCGCGGCGAATTCCGCCAGGCCATGGACGTCTGTCGGGCCGGGCTCGAGCATCACCCGCAGTCGATCCTCGGCCGCGTCACCTGGGGCCGGGCGCTGCTGGCGGCCGGCGACGCCACCGGGGCCGGCGACCAGTTCGACGTGGCCATCGGGATCGATCCCGGCACCCCCTACGGCTACAACCTGGTGGGCGAGGCGCTGATCGGCGCCGGGCTCTTCCGCGAGGCCCTGCCGGTCCTCTCCCGCGCCGTCGAGCTGCAGCCGGCCGACGCCACGGCGAAGACCCGGCTGGAGGAGGCGCGGCGGCGGGCCAGCGGCGGGACGGCCGTGGCCATCCCGGCGGCGCCAGAGGCTGCATCCGATCCGCCTGAGGCCCTGGCCGCGCGCCGTGCCGCGCCGACCCGGGTAGGGATCCCGGCGGCGGCCGAGCCCGCGCGGGGCGCTCAGCCGACCCCCAGCATCGCCGCAGCTCCCGAGGAGGGGCCGACTGACGAGATGACGCTGCGGCTCGCCTTCGACGAGCTGCCGGCCGAGCCGGATCACGTCGAGCCGGCGTCACCGGCTGCACCGCCGCCGGTCCTCACCGCCGGGAGAGGTGGCCTCCCCGGCCCCCGCACCCTGCTCGGCATCCTGCCGCCCCCCGAGGCCGAGACCTCCAGGGCCCCTGCCCCGGCCTCGGCCCCGGTGGCCGCCGAGGCGGCGCGGGTCGCCTCCGCCTACGAGCGCGAGCTGCGCGAGAAGGCGGAGCAGGCCGCGGTCCAGGCGGACGCGCCGTCGCGGCGCGGGAGGCTCGCCGCCCTGGTCTCGCTGGTGGTGGTGCTGGCCGGGGCCGGCGGCACCTTCGCCTGGTTCCGCGCCCAGTCCAGGGCCGAGGAGTTGGAGCGGGCGCTGCGCGAGGCCCGCGCCGGGCTGGCCCGCGACACCCGGGGGGCGCTCACCCTGGCGGCCGAGGTGCTGCAGAAGGCGCGCGCCACCTCGCCTCGCGACCCGCGCCTGCTCTCGCTGGTGGCGCAGGTCAACGGCGTGCTGGCCGCGGACCACGGCGACGCCCCGGCCCGTGCCCTGGCCCGCGAGTTGACCGACGGCGCGGTGGCCGGTGACGGCGCCCTGGCCGCACGCTGGCTGGTGGCCGGCAGCGCCGCCGACAAGGCCGAGGCGGCCAAGGCGCTGCTCTCGACGCCGGCCGGCGCCACGCCCGAGCCGATCATCCACCGGCTGGCCGGCGAGGTGCTGGTGGCGCACGGCGAGCTCGACCTGGGGCGGACCAGGCTGGAGAAGGCGGCCGGCGCCAGCCCGCCGCAGCTGGCGGTGCTGGCCTCGCTCGGCGACAGCTTCCTCAAGGCCGGCGACGGGGAGCGGGCGCTGGCCTGGTTCGAGGGGGCGCTCCGGGCCCACCCCACCCACCCGCGCTCGGTGATGGGCGCGGCCGAGGCCCGGCTGGCGCTGGGGCGACCGCTGGAGCCTTCGCTGTCCGAGCTGGCCGCGGTCGAGCGCGACGCGACCAGCCCGCCCCCGGTCGGGGAGCGGCTCCGCTTCGAGCTGACCTACGCCCGCGTGCTGGCGGCCACCGGCGAGCTGACCGGCGCGCTCCGGAGGCTGACGCTGGCCGCCGGCGCGCTGGGCGACTCCTCCCGCCTCGCCTCGACGCGCGCCGAGGTGCTGCTCGACGCCCGCCGCTGGGACGAGGCCGAGGCGGCCGCCGCCAGGGCGGTCCGGCTCGAGCCGAAGGCGATAGAGCACCGCGTGCTGCTGGCCAGAAGCCGAAACGGCGCGCACCGCTTTCCCGCCGCGCTGCAGGCCCTCGAAGGGCAGGATGGCCGCCCGGTCTGGCTGGAGCGAGCCATCGCCCTCCACGGGCTGGGCCGGCAGGAGCAGGCCAGGGCGGCGCTGGAGAGGACCATCCGCGACGGCAAGATGTCGGCCGAGGCGGCCACCTGGTACGCCCGCGCCGACGTGGCCCTGGGCCGGACCGATCGCGCCGTGGAGTTGCTCACCAAGCTGGCAGCCGCCAAGGGGGCGAGCGCGCTGGTGCAGGCCACGCTGGGCGAAGCGCTGCTGGCGGCCAGGCGGCCGGTCGAGGCCGAGGTGGCCTGCCGGGCTGCCATGGCTCGCGACGCGCGCTCCTCCGACGGGCCGCGCTGCCTCGGGCAGGTCCTCCTCGGCACCGGCCGCCCCGGCGAGGCGGTCGCGCCGCTGGAGAAGGCAGTGGGGCTCGACCCGGCCGACGCCGAGGCGAAGAGGCTGCTGGCCGCAGCGAAGGCGCCGGCGGGAGCCAAGGCCCCCGCACCGCCGAAGAGGGCGCCGCCCAAGAAGGGGAAGCGGTAGACGGGGCGCTGCGGTGGCGCGCCGCGCTCAGCGACCGAGCGAGGCGTTCTGCAGGTCGGTCACGAACATGTGGCCGGGCGCGTGGGTGATGCAGAACGGCAGCCGGCTCGCCAGCGCCGCGGCCTGGGGCGTCACCCCGCAGGCCCAGAAGACCGGCAGCTCGCCCGGCCGGACCTCCACGGCGTCGCCGAAGTCGGGGCGCGACAGGTCGGCGATGCCGAGCGCCTCGGGCGCGCCGACGTGGACCGGCGCCCCGTGGACCGCCTCGTAGCGGCCGGTGATCTGCACCGCCAGCGCGACCTGCGCCGCCGCGATGGGGCGCATGCTCACCACCAGCGGCCCGTGGAAGCGGCCGGCCGGCGTGGTGGGGCGGTTGGTCCGGTACATGGGGACGTTGGCGCAGGTCTCCACGTGGCGCAGCGGGATGCCGGCCGCCGCCAGCGGCTCCTCGAAGGAGAAGCTGCAGCCGATCAGGAAGGCCACCAGGTCGCCGCGCCAGAGCCCGGCCACCTCGTTCGGCTCGGCGGCCAGCTGCCCATCGCGGTAGACGCGGTAGCGCGGCAGGTCGGTGCGAAGGTCGGCCCCCGGCGCGCAGGCCGGCTCGACCCTCCCCGCCTCGAGCACCTCGATGATGGGGCAGGGCTTGGGGTTGCGCTGGCAGAAGAGCAGGAAGTCGAAGGCCGCCTCGGCCGGCACCACCATCAGGTTGGCTTGGACGCGCCCGTCGCAGACCCCGGCGGTGGGGCGGGTCCAGCGCCCTTCGCGGGCGGCCTGTCGCAGCTCGGCGGGGGTCATCGTGGTGTGCTCCTCACATGCCGAGATAGGCGCGGCGCACCAGGTCGCTGCGAAGCAGCTCGGCGCCGGTCCCCTCGGCGACGACGCGCCCGGTCTGGATCACCGCGGCGCGGTGGGCCACCGAGAGGGCCCGCTTGACGTTCTGCTCCACCAGCAGAATGGCGACCCCGGTCCGGTTGACGGCCTGGATGGTCTCGAAGATGCGCGACACCACGATGGGGGCGACGCCCCAGGACGGCTCGTCGAGCAGGAGCAGGCGCGGCTTCGACATCAGCCCGCGGGCGATGGCCAGCATCTGCTGCTCGCCGCCGGAGAGGGTCCCGGCCAGCTGGGCCCGCCGCTCCCGCAGGATGGGGAAGGTCTCCAGGGCCGCCTCCAGCGAGGCCGCCACCTCGCCCCTGTCACGGCGGGTGAATGCCCCCAGCTCCAAGTTGCGCTGCACGGTGAGGCGGGGGAAGAGGTGGCGCCCCTCCGGCACCAGCGCCAGGCCGAGCGGGACGCGCTGGTGGGCCGGGAGCCCGCCGATGTCCCGTCCCTCCAGCTCGATGGTGCCCGCCTCGGCCCGCATCAGCCCGGCGATGGCCCTGAGCAGCGTCGACTTGCCCGCGCCGTTGGCCCCGACCACGGCGAGGATCTCGCCGGCCGCGAGCGAGAGGCTGACGTCGTGGACCGCCGGAACGCGGCCGTGGCAGACCCTCAGGTCACGGACCTGGAGCACGGTACTCCTCTCCCAGGTAGGCGGCGACCACCACCGGATCCTCGGCGATGGCGCGCGGCGGGCCGTTGGCGATGACCCGGCCCCGCTCCAGCACCACCATCCGGTCGGCGATGGGCATGATCCCCTCCATGACGTGCTCCACCACCACGCAGGCGATCCCCCTGGCCTGGATCCGCTTCACCAGCTCCACCGCCTCCTGCACCTCGTTCTGGGTCAGGCCGGCCATGGTCTCGTCGAGCAGCAGCAGGCGGGGCTCGCAGGCCAGGGCGCGGGTCACCTCGAGCCGCTTCTGCTCGGCCACGGTGAGCTGGCTGGCGGGATCGCCGGCGCGCCGGTCCAGCCCGGTGAAGCGCAGCGCCTCCCGGGCCTTCCCGATGGCGGCCGGGACGGCGCGGTGGTGCAGCATCGCCCCCACCATGACGTTCTCCAGCACCGTCATCGACTTGAAGATGCGGACGATCTGGAAGGTGCGGGCCACGCCCAGCGCCGCCATCCGCTCGGGCGGGAGCCCGGCCACCGGCTGGCCGTCGAGCCGGATCTGGCCGGAGCTGGGCGGGAAGAAGCCGGCCAGCGAGTTGAAGACGGTGGTCTTGCCGGCGCCGTTGGGGCCGATCAGCCCGATGATCTCGCCGCGCCCCACCTCGAAGCTGACGTCCTCGTTGGCGGCCAGGCCGCCGAAGCGCTTGGTGAGCCGCTCCACGGAGAGCATGGGCGCGCTCACCGGGCTCCCCCGGGGCCGGGGGCGGCCGGCGCGGCCTTGGGCGGGAAGCGCTGCTTCACCCAGCCGAGGACGCCGGCCGGCTGGTAGACGGCGATGACCACGATGAGCAGGCCGTAGACCACCATGTCGGTGCCGCGGCCGGTGCCGCCGAAGCCCAGCCGTGAGGCCTCCTCGATGGTGGTGAGCAGCACGGCGCCGATCACCGGGCCGGCCAGGGTACCGACCCCGCCCATGATGGCCACCAGCGACATCTTGATGGAGAGGCTGGTGGAGAGCGTCGAGCCCGGGTCGATGAGCAGCTCCTTCTGGGCGTAGAGGGTGCCGCCCATGGCCGCCAGGCCGCTGGAGAGGGCGATGGCGTAGAGCTTGTAGCGGGTCAGGGAGACGCCGAGGCTCCGGGCCGCGTCCGGCTCGTCCTTGATGGCGCGCAGGTAGTAGCCGACGTGGCTCCTGGTCACCAGCCAGTTCACACCCAGCGTGAAGAGCAGGAGACCGAGTGCGATGTAGTGGTAGGGGAGCTTGGAGCGGTTGAAGACCATGAACCAGAAGCCGGTGTTCTGCAGCGGCAGGCTCAGGCCGACCGCGCCTCCCAGCAGCTCCCAGCCGTTGACGACCGCCTGGACGATCTCGCCCACCGCGATGGTGGCCATGGCGAAGTAGTGGCCCTTCAAGCGGAAGCAGGGCCAGCCGATCACCACCGCCAGCGCCGCCGAGACCCCGGCGCCGGCGAACATCCCGACCCAGGGGGTGATGCCGAAGCGGAGCGCCAGCAGCGTCGAGACGTAGGCGCCGGTGCCGAAGAAGACGGCGTGACCGAGCGAGACCTGGCCGGCGTAGCCGCCGAGGATGTTCCAGGCCACCCCGAGCTGCGCCACCATCAGCATGAGGATGACGGTGTTCTGCCAGGTGGCGCTCCGCACCACCAGCGGGAAGACCGCCGCCAGCACCAGCGCGGCGAGCCCGACGGCCCGGCCGGCCGCGGCGCGGCTCACGCCTTCCCCATCAGCCCCTGGGGGCGCAGCCAGACCACCAGCAGGTAGAGGGAGAGCACCAGCACCAGCTTGTAGGCCGGATCCCAGAGGAAGCCGCCCACCACCTCGACCACCCCGACCAGGATGCCGGCCCAGAAGGCGCCGGCCACGCTGCCGAAGCCGCCCAGCGCCACCAGCACGAAGGCGAAGAGGATGAAGCTCGCACCGACCTCGGGGAAGATGGGGAAGGTGGTGGAGAGGAGAGCCCCGGCCACGCCGGCGCAGGCGGCGCCCAGCCCCCAGGCCAGCGCGAACATCTTCTGGGCGTCGATGCCCATGAGCGCCGCGGCCTCCTTGTCGGCGGCGGTCGCCTCGAGGGCGGCGCCCAGCCGCGTGGAGCGGAGGAACCACCAGACCGCCCCTGAGGTGGCCACCGCGCCGAGCGCCGCCACCACCTGCGGCAGGCCGAACTGCAGCCCGGCGAAGGCCACCTTGCCGGTCAGCACGCTCCCCTCCACCGAGCGGAAGTCGGGGCTCCAGAAGTACTGGGCCAGGCCGCGGAAGAGGATCATCAGCCCGAAGGTGGTGAAGATCTGCGAGAGCATGGGAGCGTCGGTGATCCGCCGGATCACCACCCGGTAGAGGGCCGCCCCCACCCCGAAGAGCAGCAGCGCCGTGAGCGGCAGCGTGAAGAGCGGGTCGAGCTTCCAGAGCGCGAAGCCCCAGAAGCTGGCGTACATGCCCAGCATGAGGAACTCGCCGTGGGCGAAGTTGACGATGTCCATGACGCCGAAGATGAGCGTCAGGCCGACCGCCACCAGCGCGTAGACCAACCCGATCAGCACCCCGGAGAGGATGGTCTGGAGGAGAAGCATGGGCGCGGCCCCGGGACAGGCCCGCTCTGGCTAGCGCCCTTCCCAGGCCGGCAGCGGCCAGACCACGTCCTTGGTCCCGGCCGCGGCGGGCCAGACCGTCACGTACTTGCCGTCCTGCACCTGCACGATGATGCCGGCGCCCTTCCTGTTCTGGCCGTTCTCGTCGTACTGGATGCCGCCCCAGGGCATGATCAGCTGGTCGGCGGAGAGGTTGGTGGCCTTCAAGGCCGCCTGGATGGCCTCCGGCGCGGTCGAGCCGGCCCGGTTGATGGCCTCGGCCAGGGCGATCATGCCGGTGAAGGCGCGCGCCGAGTTGCCGTTGAAGTTGACGCCGTGGCGTGCCTTGTAGAGATCGTTGGCCTTGCCGATGACCGGCTTCAGCGCCGCCAGGTCGAGCGCCCAGACCTCGCGCGAGATGACGTAGTTGCCGTCCTTGCCCATGGTCTTCAGGAACTCCGAGTCGTTGAACCCGGCGTCGTTGGCCAGCAGCGCGGTGGGCAGGAAGCCGAGATCCTTGTAGGTCCGCATCGAGAGGATGGCGTCGGAGAGGTAGGAGGACTGGAAGACCACGTCGGGCTTGGCGGCCTTGAGCTTCTGCACCTCGCTGGTGAGCTGCGTCCCCTTGGGCGGGTAGAGGATCTTCTCCACCACCTCGTAGCCGTTCTCCTTGGCGTACTTCTCCTGGAGCCTGGCGGCGCCGGTTCCGAACTCGGTGTTCTCGGCGAGGATGGCGATGCGCTTGACCTTGATCCCCTTGCGCTTCTCCAGGTCCTTCAAGAACTCGAAGGCGTTCTGCACGAAGAGCTCGTCGTTGGGCGTGGTGCGGAAGAACCACTTGAAGCCCCGCTGCGTCAGGCCGACCGAGGAGGAGGAGTCGTTGAGGAAGGGGACGCCGTAGCGCTCGGCGGTCTGGCTGGCGGTCTGGGTGACGCTGCTGAAGTAGCACCCCTGGATGGCCGCCACCTTCTCCTGGGTGATGAGCCGCTCGGCCTCTGAGGCGCCGACCTGCGGGTTGCCCTGGTGGTCGGCGAAGACCAGCTTGAGCTTGGCGCCCTTCAGGCCGGGCAGGCCCCCGCCGCCCACCATCGGCAGGGCCAGGCTCTTCTCGGTGCCGTTGATCAGGTCGGCGGCCAGCTGCGCGGCGTTCTTGAGCTCGAGGCCGGTCGAGGCGGCGGCGCCGGTGAGCGGGTAGATGACGCCGATGGTCACGTCCTCGGCGGTGGCAGGCAGCGCGGCGCCCAGCAGGGCGGCCAGCAGGGAAGCGCGGAACGTCGTGGACATGGCGGGCGTCCTCCAGGAGGTGACGGCAGCGGCGAGTTGTCCCCGGACGCTAGCGAGACGACTTTACAATGTCAACACGTTGTCGATAAAGTGGGTTCGTCATGGCGACGCGACGCAGCACGAAGCGGGCTCCGCGCCCGGCCCGGGCGGCCCCGACCTGGAAACCCCGGGACGGGAGCCCGCTCTTCGTGACCTCGGCCCACCTGGCCGCCTCCTACCCGGAGCTCTCGGCCATGGAGTCGGGGCTGATCGTCGCCTGGCAGGCCTTCGAGCGCTGGATGGTGCGCTGCATGACGGCGTCCGACCCGAAGCGCCGCGACCTCGCCCCCATCGACGTGCTGGTGCTCCACCACGTCAACCACCGCGGCTCCGCCAAGCGGATGGCCGACGTCTGCTTCGTCATCAACGTCGAGGACACCCACGTGGTCTCCTACTCGCTGCGCAAGCTGGCCTCGGCCGGGCTGGTCAAGGGCGAGAAGCGCGGCAAGGAGGTCTTCTTCAGCACCTCCGCCGCCGGCCGGGCCCTCTGCGACCGCTACAAGAAGGTGCGCGACGCCTGCCTGGTCCCGGCCTTCTCGCGCGGGGACGGCGAGGCCGATCGGCTGGCCGGCGTGGCCGAGGTGCTGCGGGCCCAGGTGGGCGCCTACGATCAGGCCTCGCGGGCCGCCACCGTCAGCCTCGGCCATGACGGTGAGGCCGTCGAGCCGACCGGCTGAGCGGGGCCACGGGGCGCATGGTGCGGATCCTGGCGCAGGGCGAGGGCGGGCTGGTGGTCGAGCTGGGCGACGCCATCGACGACGCCGTCAACGCCCGCGTCCACACCCTGGCCGCGGCGGTGCGGGACCGGCTCTCGGCCGAGGTCGACGAGGTGGTGCCGAGCTACCGCTCGCTGCTGATCCTCCACGATCCGGTCGGGGCGCCGCGCGCCGGGCTGGTTCGCAAGGTGAAGGAACTGGCGGCGAGCCTGGGGGAGGCGCCGGTGGCCGGCTTCTCGCGCGTGGTGAGGCTCCCGGTCTGCTACGGGGGCGCGCTCGGCCCCGACCTGGAGGAGGTGGCCAGGCTGACCGGACGGTCGGTCGAGGCGGTGGTGGGCCTCCACGCCGCGCCGGTCTACCGGATCCACCTGCTCGGCTTCACGCCCGGCTTCCCCTACCTGGGCGGGCTCGATCCTGCGCTCACCGTCCCCCGGCTCGAGGTGCCTCGCAGCCGCATCCCGCCCGGGAGCGTCGCCATCGGCGGCGGCCAGACCGGCGTCTACCCGATCGAGAGCCCGGGCGGCTGGCGGCTGGTGGGCCGGACACCGCTCAAGCTCTTCGACCCGCTCCGCCCCCACCCCTTCCTGCTGGCGGCCGGCGACGGGCTGCGCTTCGTCCCCATCTCGCCCGCGGCCTTCGAGGCGGCCGCGGAGCGGGTGGCGGCTGGCGAGGACGGCCTGGAGGTCGAGCCGTGATCGTGCTGGTCAAGGCCGGCCTGCTCGCCTCGGTGCAGGACCTGGGGCGGCCCGGATTCCGCGACTCCGGGATGCCGCTGGCCGGCGCCATGGACCGCACCGCTCTTCGTGCCGCCAACCTGCTGGTCGGCAACGACCCCGGAGCGGCCGCGGTCGAGCTGACGCTGATGGGCGGAAGCTGGCGCTTCGAGGCCGACCTGCTGGCCGCGGTGGCCGGCGCCGACATGGCGACCACGCTCGACGGTGCGCCGGTCGCCCCCTGGTCGTCGTTCCAGGCCCGGGCCGGCAGCACCCTGCTCTTCAAGATGGCCCGGTCCGGGGCCCGCGCCTACCTGGCGCTGCGCGGCGGCGTCGACGTGCCGCTGGTGATGGGGAGCCGCTCCACCTACGCGCGCGCCGGCGTCGGCGGCCTTCAGGGGCGGCTGCTGATGAACGGCGACCGGCTCCCGGTCGGGCGCGCCGATGGGCCCGGCCCCGCGCCGCTGGCGGTCCTGCCCGCGGAGGTCCCACCTTGCGGCGGCGGCGCCACCTTGCGGGTCCTGCTCGGACCGCAGGACGACCGGTTCACGGCCGAGGGGATCGCCACTTTCCTGTCCAGCGGGTACCGGGTCACGCCGCAGAACGACCGGATGGGCTACCGGCTCGAGGGGCCGCCCATCGCGCTGCGCGGCGCGCCGGACATCATCACCGATCCGCTGCTGCCGGGCGCCATCCAGGTCCCGGGGAGCGGCCAGCCCATCATCATGGGGGCCGACGCCCAGACGACCGGCGGCTATGCCAAGATCGCGGCGGTCATCGGCCCGGACCTGCGGCTGCTCGGGCAGGCCAGGGCGGGCGAGCTGCTCCACTTCAGGCGGACCACGCAGGCGGCCGCGGTCCAAGCGGTGCGGGAAGAGCGGGCCGGGCTGGCGGCCCTGGCCGCGCGGATCGCGAGTGCGGGCGCGGGAAGGAAGGGGTGAGCGACGTGGCAGCGGTGACCATCGATCTCAACAGCGACGTGGGCGAAGGGGCCGGCGACGACGGCGTCATCATCCCGCTGGTCACCTCGGTCAACGTCGCTTGCGGCTTCCACGCCGGCGACCCGGACAGCATCCGCCGGACCCTCCGGCTGGCGAAGCGCCACGGCGTGGCGGTCGGCGCCCACCCCTCCTACCCCGACCGCGAAGGGTTCGGCCGCCGGCCCATGGCGCGAGGCGGCGAGGCGCTGCAGGGCGACCTGCTCTATCAGCTCGGGGCGCTGTCGGCGCTCTGCCGCGCCGAGGGGGTGGCGCTCACCCACGTGAAGCCGCACGGCGCCCTCTACAACGCCGCCGCCGGCGACCCGGCGCTGGCCTCGGACATCGCCAGAGCGGTGCTGGCGTTCGATCCATCGCTGCGGGTGGTCTGCCTGGCCGGGTCGGCCATGATCGAGGTGGTCCGCGAGTTCGGTCTCCGCTGCGCCGGGGAGGCCTTCGCCGACCGCGGCTACAGGCCTGACGGCTCGCTGCAGCCGCGCGAGCTGCCCGGGGCGCTGGTCGAGGCGGTGGGCGAGGTGGCCGACCGGGCCCTGCAGATGGCGCGGGACCGGGTGGTGGTGGCCGTCGACGGCGCCCTGGTGGGCGTGGCGGCCGACACCCTCTGCCTCCACGGCGACACGCCGGGGGCGGCGCGGATGGCGGCGGCGGTCCGGTCCCGGCTGCTGGCTGCCGGGGTCGAGCTGCGAGCGCTGCGCTGACGGCGCCGGCCTCGGCGCGCTGGCCGCTTCAGCGCCTCCACCGCCCCGCTTCCACGAACGAGTAGTACCCGCCGGCCGCCACGATGACGTGATCGCGGGCCAGCACCCCGACCAGCTCGGCGGCGGCGCGCAGCCGCTCGGTCAGGTCGACGTCCTCCGGCGACGGGGCCGGATCGCCGCTCGGGTGGTTGTGGACGAAGACCACCGAGTGGGCCCCCTCCCGCACCGCCGGCCGGAGCGCGTCGCGCGGCGAGACCGGGCACTGCGAGAGCGAGCCCTCGGCCACCTGCAGGGCCCGCTGCAGCCGGCCCCGCACGTCGAGGAGGATGACGTGGAACCCCTCGCGCTCGGCGTGGGCGGCGTGGCGCATCAGCTCGTGGACCCGGCGCGGGTCGAGGCAGCGCTCGCCCCGGCGAGGCGGTGCCCAGCCGCCGCGGCGCCCGAGCTCGAAGGCGGCGGCGATGGCGGCCGCCCGCGCCGCGCCGATCCCCCGGCAGGTGGCGATGGCGTCGGCCGGGGCCCAGGAGAGTTCGTGGAGCGGCACCGCCTCGAGCAGGTCGAGCGCCGTGGCGCGGGCCGAGCGGCGGCCGGCGCCGAGCACCAGCGCCACCAGCTCGACGTCGGAGAGGGCGCGGGGACCTTCGGCCAGCAGCCGCTCGCGGGGCATGGCGGAGGCCGCGGCTGCGGTCGGGGCGGGCATCGCGAGCCAGGGAGCATGAGGCGTGCCCGGGGGCGCATCTCCGGCAGGGCGGTGGCGGGCGAGGGCCAGCGGCCCGTCGTTGCAGGCCTTTCTCCTGACCGAGAGTAATTGCGGAGGAGGCCCACCTCCCGTCCCGGAGTCGTTTCGAAGACCTGCATCCGGCCGCGCCGCGGACCGGAACGACCGAGCCGCACCCTCCCCCGAAGACATGGAACGGCCCGGCCCACCGGGGTCGCCGGTGGCCGGGCCGCGGGGCGCTGGGCTGGGGAGCCGGCTACTTCTTGGCCGCCGGGACTTCCTTGATCAGCTCCGCCTCGATGGTCAGGCCGACGTTGTCGCTCACCACCGCGTCCAGGCCGTAGGAGACCCCGAAGTCCTTGCGGTTGAGCTTGGCGGTCGCCGAGACGGCGCGGCGGGTGTTGCCGTACGGGTCCTTCATCTCCTTGGTGAGAGAGGTGACGTCGAGCACCACCGGCTTGGTGACGCCGTGCATGGTCAGGTCCCCGGTCACCTTGAGCCCCTCGCCCGCCTTCTCCACCTTGGTCGACTTGAAGGTGATGGTGGGGAACTTGGCCGCGTCGAAGAAGTCGGGCGACTTGAGGTGGCCGTCGCGCTTCTCATCGCGGGTGCTGATCGAGGCGACCTCGATGGTCGCCTCCACGGAGGACTTGGTGACGTCGGCCTCGTCGAGGACCACCTTGCCGGAGGTCTTGTCGAAGTCACCGCGGACGGAAGAGATGGTGAAGTGCTTCACGCTGAAGCCGGCCTGGGTGTGCGCGGTGTCGATGTTCCAGGTTTCGGCGGCCAGGGCGAAAGCCGGGAGGGCGACGACGGCGAGGACGGCGAGGACGATGCTGCGGACGATGCGGTTCATGGTGCTGCTCCTTGTGGTTGCGGTGAAGGGTGAAACGCGAAGCTGCGGAGGCTCAGGCTGGAGTAGGCGATGCGGTCGACGAGGGTCTCGGCCCGTTCGCCGGGCCAGGCGGCCCCGACCGCGACCAGCAGCGGGTCGAAGTGGTCGCTGTGCGGGTGGGCCCGGGCCGGCGCCGGCGCCAGCCGCTGCCAGCGGACCAGCGCCTCTCGCTCCTGGAGCGCGGCCCGCTCCCAGGCCCATCGATCGAAGTCGACGGCCCACGGTGCCGGGGCGGCGTCGGGGTGGGCGAAGTCGAGGTCGCCGAGGTTGTGGGTGAGGCCGCCGCTGGCCACCAGCAGGACGCCCTGGTCGCGGAGCGGCCTGAGCGCCTCGCCGAACATGACCAGCGCCTCGGCCGGCGCCGCCGGCAACGACACCTGCACCACCGGAATGGAGGCGTCCGGGAGCGCCAGCCGGAGCGGCACCCAGGCGCCGTGGTCGAGGCCGCGGGTCGGGTTCACCACCGCCGGCACGCCGGCGCCGGAGAGCTGCGAGGCGATCCGCGCCGCCAGCCGCGGGTCACCGGGGGCGTCGTAGCGGAGCCGGTAGAGCGGCTCGGGGAAGCCGACGAAGTCGTGGATGGTCTCTGGCCTCACTGCTCCCGTGACACCCAGCGGGCCGCGGACCTGCCAGTGGGCCGAGACCACCGCGATGGCCGAGGGGCGGGCCTCGCCGACGAGCGAGTCGCCGAAGCGGCGCAGCGCAGCCGCGTAGGGGCCGGTGTCGAGGGCGGCGGTCGGGGCGCCGTGCGAGACGAAGAGGACCGGCTGGCGGCTCATCGCGCACCTCGGGCGATCCGCGAAGCGGCTGGGCGCTGCGGGCCGCGCCCCCGGGCGACGAGTGCCCGGCCGGCCGGGGCGAAGATGTCGATCAGCTCGCCCGCCCAGGCCGCCAGGGCCCCCGGCACGACCCGGTAGTGGTGGAACTGCCCGCTCCGTCGCACCGTCACCAGCCCCGCCCCCACCAGGATCTTGAGGTGGTGGGAGACCGTGGCCTGCGACACCGGGAAGGCCCGGACCAGCTCGGCGCAGGAGTGCTCGGGGACCATGGCGATGGCCAGCAGCAGCTCGATGCGGGTCTGGTCGGAGAGCGCCTTGGCGACGCTGGCGACCCGGGCGGTGGAGGCTTTCATCGACATATCGATGAGCGTCTATCTATAGCCGCCGCGGCCGGGCGCAAGCCGATCGCCGCGCATTCGTCCGGTGGCACGGCAACCGGCCAGAACGACTGGCGGATCAGCTCCGGAGGAAGCGCTCCAGCAGCCGGTAGCCGCGCGCCAGCGCCGCCACCTCGATCCACTCTCCGCGCTGGTGGGCCTGCGCGGAGGAGCCCGGTCCGAGGTTGACGGCCGGCACGCCGTGCGCCGCCAGCCGGGCCACGTCGGTCCAGGCCTGCTTCGGCTCAGCCGCGGCCCCGCTCCGGTCGATCAGCAGCTGGACCAGCGGGTGGTCACCGTAGGCCGGGCAGGCCGGCGAGCGATCGGTGAGCGTCACCTCGGCGCCGTGGCGCTGGGCGAGCGCGATCAGCTCCCAGGCAGCCTGCTCGAGCGACTTGTCCGGCGCGAAGCGGAAGTTGAGGTTGAGCGTGCAGCGCTCGGGCAGGACGTTGCGGGCCTGCCCGCCGTCGATGCGCGTGCAGGAGATCACCTCGCGGAAGGGCTGGCCTCCGCTCAACGCCTCGCGCGGCGGCCGCTCCGCCAGCTCGTTGAGGAGCGCCCCGGCCTTGTGGACGGCGTTGTCGCCTTGCCAGGGCCGCGCCGAGTGGGCGGCGCGCCCGGTGAAGGTGGCGGTGGCGTGGATCGAGCCGACGCAGCCGAGCTGCACCACGTTGTCGGTCGGCTCGAGACAGATGGCCAGGGCCGCCTGCTTCAGCTCGGGCGCGTGGGCCAGCACCGCCTCCAGCTCGTTCTCGAGGTAGGGCCCCTCCTCGCGGGCGTAGAAGACCAGCAGCAGGTCGCAGAAGCGCTCCTCGGCAGGCAGCCCCTCGGCCAGCGCCATCATCAACGCCAGCCCGCCCTTCATGTCGGAGGCGCCGGGGGCCACCAGGCGCCCGCCCTCGCGCCGCGGCCCGTCCCGGTCGTCGGCGTGGACCGGCACGGTGTCGAGGTGCCCGCAGAGCGCCAGCAGCGGCCGCCCCTCCCGCGCCGCCGCGCCGTCGAGGCCGATCACCAGCGAGTCCTTGATGCGCCGGACGTGCGGGAAGCGCCCTCCGGCCCAGGCCTCGAGCTGGTTGCAGAGCGCCCGCTCCTCCCCGATGGGCGTGAGCAGGGCGCAGAGGGCGGCGGTCCGCCCGGCCAGCTCCTCGGCCAGCTCCTCGTCGCCGGCGGGGCCGCTCACACCTGCACCTCGAAGTCGCGCAGCGCCTCGTTGAGCGAGACCTTCTTGTCGGTCGAGGCGCTCCGCGTGCCGACGATCAGCGCGCAGGGGATCTGGAAGGTGCCGGCCGGGTACCGCTTCGGCCGCGTCCCCGGGATCACCACCGAGCGGGCCGGCACCCGCCCCTTGTGGACGACCTCGGTGGGGCCGGTCACGTCGATGATGGGGGTCGAGGCGGTGATGCAGACGTTGGCCCCCAGCACCGCCTCCTCCTCCACCAGCACCCCCTCGACGAGGATGCAGCGCGAGCCGAGGAAGACGCCGTCCTCGACGATGTTGGGCCGCGCCCCGGGCGGCTCGAGCACGCCGCCGATGCCGACGCCGCCGGCGATGTGGACGTTGCGCCCGACCTGCGCGCAGGAGCCGACGGTGGCCCAGGTGTCGACCATCGAGCCGGTGCCGACGCGGGCGCCGACGTTGACGAAGCCAGGCATCACCACCACCCCCGGCTCCAGGAAGGCGCCGTAGCGGACCACTCCGCCCGGCACCAGCCGCACCCCGGCTGCCTCGAGATCGCGCTTGAGCGGGATCTTGTCGCGGACCTGGAAGGGGCCATAGTCCTGCACCACCATGCCGGTGATGCCGAAGTAGAGGTTGACGGCCTGCATCAGCCAGGCGTTCACCTTCCACTCACCGTCGAGCTTCTCGGCGACGCGCAGCGCCCCGCGATCCAGGCCGGCCATGGCCTGCAGCACCGCCTCGCGGGCGGCGGCGTCCTCCAGTCGCGTGCGGTCGGCGAAGGCCGCCTCGATCAGCGCCCTCGCCCCGGTCCAGTCGCTCATGTCGGGATCCTCCTCCAGCAGTCGATGGCGGCCTGGCACTCATCCAGCGTCGGCACCAGCGCCACCCGCACGTACCCCTCGCCGGCGCCGAAGGCGGTCCCCGGCGCCACCACGATCCCGGACTCCAGCAGCCTGAGCGCGTAGCCGGCCGAGTCGAGCCCGGCTGGCACCTTCACCCAGAGATAGAGGGTGGCCTCGGAGCCGTGCACGGTGAGCCCACGCTCGGCGAAGAAGGCGGCGAAGAGGTCGCGCTTCTGCTTGAAGAGGGCCCGCCGCCCGGCGGCGTGGACGTCGTCGCCCCAGGCGGCGGTGGCGGCGGCGTTGACGAAGTCGGGCGAGGCCACGCCGGGGTGGGAGCGGAGCCGCTTGAGGATGGCGATGAGGTCGGCGTCTCCGGCCACGAAGCCGGAGCGGTAGCCGGTCATGCCGCTGCGCTTGGAGCAGGAGTGGATGGCGAGCACGTTCTCCACCTGAGCCTGGAGCATGGAGAGCGGCGGCTCGCCGAAGTAGATGTCGGCGTAGCACTCGTCGGAGACCACGATGAAGCCGTGCCGGCGCGCGGCGGCGCCGACCCGCTCCAGGTAATCGCGCGGGGCCATGGCGCCGGTCGGGTTGTGCGGGTAGCTGACCCAGAAGAGCAGCGTCCGATCGAGGACGGCCGGGCCGAGCGCGTCCGGCTCGACCAGGAAGCGGTTGGCCTCGGTGAGCGCCACCTTGACCGGCTCGAGGCCGGCCAGGCGTGCTCCGACCTCGTAGGTCGGGTACCCGGGATCGGGCATCACCACCAGTGAGCGGTCCTGATCCCCACGGAAGGCGAGCGGCAGGTGGAAGATGGTCTCCTTGGCGCCAGTTGCCGGGACCACCTGAGTCTCGGGATCGACGGTGACGCCGAAGCGGCGCGCCAGGTATCCGGCCACGGCGCGGCGCAGCGCCGGGGTGCCGAGCGCGCTCGGATACTGCGAGACCTCTGGGACCGCGGCGCGCAGCGCCTCCCGCAAGAACGGAGGGGTCGGCTCCCTGGGGTCGCCCAGGCCGAAGTCGAAGAGGCGGCGCCCCTCGGCGCGGAGCCGGGCCTTCCGCTCGTCGAGCGTCACCGTCAGGTTGGTCTGGAGTTGCCCGAGGACCGGGTTCTTCGGCGGCGCGCGCACGTCCCGTCGAGGATATGCCCACGGGCCCGAAAACGCACTATAAGCGGGTGATGTTGCACTACGACGTGGTGGTCATCGGGTCGGGTCCGGCAGGAGAGAACGGCTCCATCCAGGCCGCCTCCCACGGAAAGAGGGTCGCGCTCGTCGAGAAGGAGGCGGTGCCCGGAGGAGCCTGCGCCAACACCGGCACCATCCCCTCCAAGGCGCTGCGCGAGACGGCGCTGGCCATCAAGCAGGCACGCAACCGCGACGCGCATGGCATCGAGCTCAAGGTCTCCGACCACGTCACCGTCCCCGAGCTGATGGGCCGCCGCGGGCTGGTGACGGCCCGCGAGCACAGCCGCATCCGCGACGGCCTGAGCCGCGCCGGCGTCGAGTACTTCCGCGGCAAGGCGAGCTTCGTCGACCCGCACACCATCAAGATCGCCGCCCCCGGGGGCTTCAGCACCCAGGACGTCACCGCCGACATCGTCCTCCTGGCCACCGGCACCCGCCCCTTCCACCCGCCGCAGTACAAGTTCGACAACGCCCGGGTCTACGACTCCGACTCGATCCTGCTGCTCGACCGGGTGCCGCGCTCGCTGGCCATCCTCGGCGGCGGCGTGGCCGGCTGCGAGTACGCCTCGATCTTCGCGGCGCTGGGCGTTCACGTGCACATCGTCGACTCCAAGGACCGGCTGCTGCCCTGGCTCGACGCCGAGCTCTCCATCGCCATGCAGGAAGCCTTCGTGGAGTCCGGCATCGAGCTGCACCAGCGGCTGCGCGCCACGGTGGTCGAGCCGGGCGAGCGCGACGTGCTGGTGACGCTCTCCACCGGCTCGCGCATCGTGGCCGAGAAGGTGCTGGTGGCCGCCGGGCGGCTCGGCAACGTCGAGTCGCTCAACCTCCCGGCGGCGGGCCTCTCCGCCACCGACAAGGGCATCCTCGAGGTCACGGCCAACTACCAGACCAAGGTGCCGCACATCTACGCCGCCGGCGACCTGGTCGGCTTCCCCGGGCTGGCCTCGGCGTCGATGGAGCAGGGGCGCATGGCCATGATCCACGCCTGCGGCAAGGGGCGGAGCCGGATCTCCGACCTGCTGCCGGTCGGCATCTACACCATCCCCGAGGTCTCCTCGGTGGGCGAGACTGAGGAGTCACTCTCGGGCAAGCTCATCCCCTACGTGGCCGGCAAGGCCAGCCTGGTCGGCAACGCCCGCGCCAACCTGGTCGGCGAGGCGACCGGCTTCGTGAAGATCCTGGCCAGCCGGGGGGACCGCAAGATCCTCGGCGTGCACGTCATCGGGCCGCACGCCTCGGAGCTGGTGCACCTGGGCCACGCCGTCATGGCGCTGGGCGGCGACCTCGGCTACTTCGAGCAGGCGGTCTTCAACTACCCGACGCTGGGCGAGGCCTTCAAGTACGCCGCCTTCGACGCGCTGGAGAAGCTGAAGCTTTAGTGCCGCGACCCAGGCACTACCCGATCCTGGCCCGGGCCTGAGAGAGGGCCGAGTGGACCTGCTCGAGCGCCCGCTTGGCGGCGTCGAGTTGCTCGCGGTCGCGCCGCAGCGACTCGAGCTCGGCCGCCAGCCCATCGCGCTCGCGCGCCGTCTCGGCCAGCGCCGCCCTGAGCCGCGCCGCGTCGGCGCCGGCGTCTCGCAGCTCCTCGGTGAGCCGCTCCACCTCGGCGGCCCGCTCCCCGCGGCCGGCCGCCTCGTCGTCGGCGCGGCGCGAGACCTCCTCCAGCAGCCGCGCCCGCTCCTCGTCGATGACGGCCATGGCCTGGGCCCGGCGCAGCGCCTCGTCCCGCTCGGCCTCCAGCCCGGTCATCTCGGCGAGCAGCTCGGCCAGCACCAGCCGCTTCTCCTCCAGCTCGCCCTCGACCGCGGCGGCGCGGGCCTGGGCCTCGCGCCCCTCCCCGGCGGCGTGGGCCAGCTCGGCCCGGGTGGCGTCGAGGTCGGCTCGCAGCGCCACCTCGCGCTCTCGGACGTGGCCGAGCTCGGCCTCGAGGTCACGGGCCAGCCCGAGCACCTGCTCGGCGGCGCGGGCCGGATCACCCGGCGCCGGCTCGGTGCGAAGCCGCGGCCGCGCGGCCTCGGCCACCCGCCGCTTGATCTTGTCGAGCCGCTCGCGCCGGGCGTCGAGGTCGTCGGGCTGCGGTGCCAGGGCGGGCGGGGCCGGCTCCACCTCGCGGCGCGTCTCCACCTCCTGCCGCGTCTCCACCTCCTGCCGGGCCTCGACCTCCATCCGCGCCTCCGCGGCGCGGGCGATGTCGGCCATGGTGGCCGCCGCCACCGGGGCCCGGACCATGGGCGGGGCGTCCTCGACGCGCTCCTCCAGCGTCAGGGTGGAGAGCGGCGTGCTCACCTTGAGGCGGGGCTTCAGCTTGGGGACGTTGGCGTCGAAGGCCTTGCGCATGTCGGTCACGCTCCCACGGCGCCTGGGCGGGACCGCCCCAGCACGCCGATGCGGCCGAGGATCTCCAGCTGGAGAGCCTCGATGTCGTTCGCCCCCTTCGAGTCCGGGTCGTACCCGAAGACCGGGCAGCCCTCGCTCGAAGCCTGTGCGAACTTGGTGCACTGCCGGACCACGCTCTTGAGCAGGTACTCCGCGTAGTGCGTCTTGAGCGCGTCGAGCGCCTCGCGGGCGATGCGGAAGGTCTGGTTGAAGGCGTTGACGACGATGAAGATGTGTTCGAGCTGGTGGGAGAGGTCGGTCTCGAGCCCCTGCACCGTCTCGAAGAGCAGCCGCAGGCCGTCGTAGGAGAGGAAGTCGGCCAGCACCGGGATGATCAGGTCGTTGGCCGCCATCAGGGCGTTGAGGTTGAGCAGGCCGAAGGAGGGCGGCGCATCGAGGACCACGAAGTCGTAGCGGCTGCGGGCCTCCTCCAGCGCCTTGGCGAGCCGGAACTCCCGCCCCGCCAGCGGCATGAGCGAGAGGTCGATGGTCGACATGGCCAGGTTGGCGGGGACCAGATCGAGGTTCGGCATCCGGGTACGGACGGTCACCTCGGCGATGGGGGTCTTGCGGATCAGCACGTCGAAGAGCGTGGCCTTGGCCTCGCCGCCGTCGTGGCCCAGGCACTTGGTGGCGTGCCCCTGCGAGTCGAGGTCGACCACCAGCACGCGGTACCCGCGCTCGGCCAGCCGGTAGGCGTAGGAGGTGGAGAGGCTGGTCTTGCCGGTGCCCCCCTTGAAGTTGAGGAAGAGCTGGACGCGGGCCGTCACCGGCGCCGGGCTCGGCTTCTTGAGCTTCTCCCGCAGCTCGGCGAGCACCTCGGGGCCGTAGGCCGCCCGCTTCCCCAGCGCGCCGTCGACCTGGCGCGGTGTGGCGCCGACGATCTCGGCGAGGCGCTTCACGCTGTAGCGGACGTTCTCCATCACTCCCCTTACGCCATGCACCAGCGATGACCGCGTCGAACCACCGCGCCGCGGCCGGCCAGCACCTCGAGCGCCGCGTCGACCCGGGCCGCAGGGGCTCCGCAGACGCGGGCCAGCTCCTCGGCGCCGAGGCCGCGCAAGGCGCCGCGCAGCTCGAACAGCACGGTCGCCTCGAGCGAGCCGGTGGCCGGCGCAGGCGCCGATGAGATGGCGCGGGCCGGGGCGAGCGCCGGGGCCTCGAGCACGGCCACGCGGGCGCG
>JANYBC010000156.1 GCA_025360965.1 Anaeromyxobacter sp.
TCTCAGCTCCAGATGTCGGGTTCGAGGCGGCCGCGTGACGGTGAGGTGACGGCGTTACCTGACCGGGTAGTAGCCGACCTTGACGACCAGCGCCTGGCCCTCGGCCGAGAGGCAGTAGTCGATGAAGGCCTTGGCCTCGCCCGACGGCGCGCCGCGGGTGTAGACGAGGAGGCCTCGCGACAGCGGGTACTTGCCCGACTTCACGTTCTCGGCGCTGGGGGCGTAGGCCTGGCCGTCGTCGCCGAGCACCTTGAGTTCCTTGACCCCCTTGGCATAGGCGGCCCCGCCGTAGCCGATGCCGTTCTTCTCCTTGGAGATGGCGTTGACGACCGCGGCCGTCCCCGGCAGGGTCTGCGCGCTGGCGGCGTAGTCCGCGCCCTTGAGCAGGTGCTCCTTGAAGAAGACGTAGGTGCCGGAGGAGTTCTCCCGGCTGTAGAGGACGATGGGGGCGTCGGCGCCGCCGACCTCCTTCCAGTTGGTGACGTCGCCTTGGTAGATGGCCTTGAGCTGGGCGGGGGTGATCTGGCTGATGGCGTTGGCCTCGTTGACGTAGATGGCCACGCCGTCCTTGGCCACCGTGGTCTCGATGGCGTCGACCTTGAAGGCCGCCTTGATCTTCTCGACCTCGTCCTTCTTGATGTTGCGGGAGGAGGTGGCGATCTCGGTGGTGCCGTTGATGAGCGCGGCGATGCCGGTGCCCGAGCCGCCGCCGGTGACCTGGATCTTCTTGCCGGCGTTCTTCTTCATGTAGTCCTCGGCCCAGCGCTGGGCGAGGATGACCATGGTGTCGGAGCCCTTGATGGTGACGGCGGCCTGCGAGGTGGCCGGCGCGAGGGCCATGGCGGCGACGACGGCGACGGTGCGAGCGAACATGGAGTTGCCCCTTTGAATGAGATCGACCCGAGCGCCAGCTCGGTGCGGAGCCGTTCTAAGGCCGGTGCGTGGCGAAGCCGGGTCGGTTCTGTGACGGATCGGTGAGGCCGTCACGGAGCCCGGTCCAGTTGCCGGGCTTCCGTGGCGGTCGCATGGCCGACAGGTGACGGGCTACTTGACGGGGAAGTAGCCCACCTGGGTGACGATGGCCTGACCCTCGGCGGAGAGGCAGAAGTCGATGAACTCCTTGGCCTCGCCGTTCGGCGCGCTGCGCGTGTACATGAAGAGCGGGCGCGACAGCGGGTACTTGCCCGACTTCACGTTCTCGGCGTTGGGCGCATAGGCCTGGCCATCCTTGCCGACCACCTTGATCTCCTTGACCCCCTTGCCGTAGGCGGCGCCGCCGTAGCCGATGGCGTTCTTCTCCTTGGAGACCGCGTTGACGACCGCCGCGGTGCCCGGGAGGGTCTGGGCGCTGGCGGCGAAGTCCTCGCCCTTGAGGACGTTGTCCTTGAAGAAGACGTAGGTGCCGGAGGAGTTCTCGCGGCTGTAGAGGACGATGGGAGCGTCGGCGCCGCCGACCTCCTTCCAGTTGGTCACGTCGCCCTGGTAGATGGCCTTGAGCTGGGCCACGGTGAGCTGGGCGACGCCGTTGGCCTCGTTGGCGTAGAGGGCGACGCCGTCCTTGGCGACCGCGGTCTCGGCCGGGAGGGTGTTGAAGCGGTCACGCACCTTGGCCTTCTCGTCGCCCTTGATGGGGCGCGAGGAGCTAGAACTTGGCCTGGGCTTGGAGGAAGAGCTGGTCCTGCTTCAGGTCGGCGACGGTGCCCGAGCCGAGGTCGGCCGCGGTCGGGTGGTACCAACTGGCCGAGAACTTGTAGTTCTGGCCGACGTAGTAGTGGGCGGCCACCTGGACCTCGTTCCGCTGCTTGTACTTGCCGGCGGCCAGGACCAGGGTGTTGTTGGCCACGTACTGCTCGTAGCGGGCGGCCAGCTGCACGTCCCGGAGGACGTTCTGCACCAGCATCAGGTACCAGCCGTGGCCGGTGGACGGCACGGCCGTGGCCGGCGCGGTGGCACCGGGGGTGGTGGCGCCCATGCCGAGGGTGCCGCCGATGGCGTTGCTGCCGACCATCCACTCGCCCTTCAGGGCGGTGCCGCCGATGCCGATCAGGTCGAGGTAGAGCTGGGCGTCGACCGCGAGGCGGGTCCGGTCGTAGACCTTGTCGTCGTCGCGCAGGTAGTTCCGGGTCTTGCCGTACCAGCCCGAGAGGCCGGCGGTGATGAAGCCGAAGTCGACGGTGGCACGGCCGATGACGTCCTTGAGCGGGTCGTTGTCGAGGCCGACCGAGTTGCCCTTGATGCCATTGCCGTTGAAGAGGCCGACCTTGAAGTCGACGATCGAGACCTTGCCGCGCAGGGCCAGGCCCAGGTCATACTCGCCGTCGAGGAAGGCCCGGGTCACGGCCGACCGCTCCAGGGTGTCGAGGTCGGACGAGGAGCGCGACGCCACCTCGTAGCCGAAGGGGAAGAGCTGGAGGCCGGCGTCCACGGCGAAGCCGGCGGGGAGCTTCAAGCTGGCGTAGGCCTCCTTGATGGTGACGCCGGCCGGGATGACGTCGATCTGCATCAGGTAGGCCGACTGGTCGGCGTCGTAGACCGCCTTCACGCGCCCGCGGCGGATGAAGAGGCCCTGGTTGGCCGGGGCGGCGGCCTCCGACCAGCCGTAACGGGCCTGGATGTACCCGGAGAGCTTGAGCCGCTTGAGCGAAGCGACGTCGCCCTTGGTCTCGGCATACTGCTCGGCCAGCGCATCGATCTTGCCTTCGAGGTACGTGGCGACGGCGGGGCGGCTCGGTGACGGCTCGGTGAGACCGTCACCGGCCCAGCGACGCCGTCAGCCCGGGGCGGGGACGGCCAGGGGGAGACGGACTGTGAAGCAGGTGCCGCTGGCACCGCTCTCCACGCCGATCTCACCGTGCATCCCCTGGACGAGGTGCTTGGCGATGGCCAGCCCGAGCCCTGTGCCGCCCGCCTCGCGGGCCCGGCCTGGATCGACGCGGTAGAAGCGCTCGAAGAGCCGCGCCAGGTGGTGCGGCTCGATGCCGGGGCCGGTGTCGGTGACGGTGAGCAGCAGGTCGCTCTTGCGCGCCACCGCGCCCAGCGCCACCCATCCGCCCGGGGTGTACTTGATGGCGTTGTCGACCAGGTTGACGACCACCTGCTCCAGGGCCCGCCCATCGGCCATGACAGCAGCCCCTCGGGGATCTCGACCCGCAGCTCCAGCCCCTTCTTGCGGGCGGTCAGGCCGTGCAGCTCGGCCACCTGCCGGCCCAGCTGGCCCAGCTCGATGGGCGCCACCTCGAAGCGCCACTGGCGCGACTCCAGGCGGGAGAGATCGAGCAGATCCTGGGTGAGCCGGGAGAGCCGCTCCGCCTGCCGGTGCACGATCTCCACGAAGCCGCGCGCCGTCTCCTGCTGCTCGAGCGCGCCGGAGAGCAGCGTCTCGGCGGCGCCGCGGATGGCGGCCACCGGCGTGCGCAGCTCGTGGGAGGCGTTGGCTACGAAGTCGCGCCGGGTGGCGGCGGCCCGCCGCTCCTCGGTCACGTCGCGCGCCAGGCAGAGCACCTCACCGCGCAGCAGCGGGGTCAGGAGCACCGAGAGGGCCCTGTGCTGCAGCTCGACCTCCAGCCGCCGGGCCGTGCCCTCCAGGGCCCGGCGCATGGCCTCGGCCAGCTCGCCGCTCCTGGTGACCTCGAGCGTGGTCAGCCCGGCCGCCCGGCCGCCAGCCGAGAGCGCGTCGAAGGCCCCATTGCAGACCCGCACCCGGCCGTCGACCGCCACCACCGCGGCGGCGTCGGGCAGGGAGGCCAGCAGCTCGGCCTCGGCCGGATCGCGCACGGTGGCGAAGCGGCGCAGCTCCCGCTGCAGCAGCAGGCTGCCCAGCTCGGAGACCTCCTGCCCGAGGTCGGCGTGGGGTCCGCCCGAGAGCTCGGCGCGCAGCGCCTTGATGGCGGCCGACAGCGGCGTCCGTCCGAGGGCCATGGCTCAGCGCTCCGCCACCGCTAGGCGCCCTTGTCGGCCGG
>JANYBC010000170.1 GCA_025360965.1 Anaeromyxobacter sp.
TGTAGCAGGCGATGCCGAGCCAGGCCAGGCCGCCGGAGAGCTGGCCGACCGGGATGGCGAAGATGCGGTCGGCGCAGAGCGCCACGGTGTTGGCGATCAGCATCTTCTTGCCGAAGCCGATGACGAAGCGGCGGACCCCGGCGGCGAACTCGTCGAGGCGGTGATCGCGGGTCACCAGCTCGTCGGCGATGTCGTGGTAGCGGACGATGGGGCCGGCTATGAGCTGCGGGAAGAGCAGGATGTAGAGCAGGAGGTCGAGCGGATCGCGCCGGACCTCGGCCACCCCGCGGGCCACGTCGATCTTGTAGGAGATCTTGTGGAAGGTGAAGAAGCTGATGCCGAGCGGCAGGGCCAGGCTCGGCACCGGCAGCGGGCCGAGCCGGGCCAGCTCGAGCAGGCCGTTGAGGTTCTCGGTGAGGAAGGCGGAGTACTTGAAGGCCACCAGCAGCGAGAGGTCGACGGCGATGCCGAAGGCCAGCAGGGCGCGGGCGCGACGCTGGCCGCGCCAGCGGTCGAGCCCCATGGCGACGAAGTAGTTGACGGCCGTCGAGCCGAGCAGCCAGGGGAGGAAGGCCCACTCGCCGACCGAGTAGAAGATCAGGCTGGCGAGGGTGAGGACGTGGTTCCGGGCCCGGCGCGGCGCGGCATGGTAGAGCGCCAGCAGGGCCGGCAGGAACAGCAGCAGGAAGGCGGGCTCGGTGAATAGCACGGGTCGGTCGGGAGGGCGGCGCAGACTAGCCGGTGGCGCGGACCGAAGGCAAGGCGCGGTGGGTGCGGGCGGCGCAGCGCCGGGGCCGAAGGTGCGTGATGAGATCACCCTCGAACCGGCCGCCGTTCTAGGATGCCGGTCCCGTGACCGGCCTCCTCTCCGTCGTCATGCCCACCTACAACGGTGAGCGCTACCTGGCCCCGGCGCTGGCCAGCCTGCTGGACCAGCTCGGCGAGGGGACCGAGCTGGTGGTCGTCGACGACGGCTCCTCCGACGGCACCGTGGCCCTGGTGGAGCGGCTCACCCGCGGCACCCCGACCCGCATCCTCCGGCCCGCCGCCTCGGCAACTGGGTGGCCGCCACCAACGTCGGCCTGCGGGAGGCGCGCGGCGAGTGGGCCTGCTTCCTTCACCAGGACGACCTCTGGCTCCCCGGGCGGCTGGCCCGGCTCCGGGCGGCGCTGGCCACCGCGCCCGGCGCGCTGGTGGTCCACGACACCGCCTTCGTCGATCCCGGGGGCGCCCCCCTCGGCCGCTGGACCCTCCCCCTCCCCGCCGGCGACGTCGCCCCCGCCGCCTTCGTCGAGCGGCTCCTGGTCCAGAACTTCGTGGGCATCGAGGCCGGCACCTTCCGCCGGGCCGCGGCCTTGGAGCAGGGCGGCCTGGACGAGCGGCTCTGGTTCAGCGGCGACTGGGACCTGTGGCTGCGGCTGGCGGCGCGGGGGCCGGTCCGGGTGCTGCGCGAGCCCCTCGGCGCCTACCGCGTCCACCCCGAGTCCCAGACCGCGGCCCGCAAGATCGCCGCCGGGGAGTGGGAGGACCAGCTCGGGACGGTGCTCGACCGCCACCTGGCGGCCTGGCCGGTGGCCGGCGGGCGGCGGCGGGCGGTGGAACGCGCCGCCCGCTGCTCGATCTCGGTCAACTCGGCGCTGGCGGTGGCGGCTCGCGGCGGAGGCCTGCGCTGGGGCCGGCCGGCCCTCCAGCTGCTCGCCCTCGGGCCGTTCGGATGGCACCGCTACCTGCGCGACTCGCACATCGCGCAGCGGCTCGGCCCGCGGCTGAGGCTGCACCTGCGGCGAACGCCTCGCTCCACCCCGACCGGACCGCCTCCGAGGACCTGACGTGACCTCCCCCGAACCCGGACCCTCGTGCCCGCTCTGCGCGCGGGCCAGCATGCTGCTCAACCCGGCCCACCCCGGCTACCAGCTGGGCCAGGCCTACGCCATCGCCGAGTGTGACCGCTGCGACGTGCAGTTCGCCTCCCCGCTCCGCCCCGGCGAGGCCACCTACGACCACATCTACCGGCACGCCGCCACCCTGCCGGGCTACTCCCGCTACGCCTGGTATGCGTCGCAGGTGGCTCTCCAGGCCCGGCCCCTGGAGTGGCTGGCCGGCCAGGAGGAGATGTACGGCTTCATCGCCGCC
>JANYBC010000045.1 GCA_025360965.1 Anaeromyxobacter sp.
GCTGCTCAAGACCGGCTACGTCATGCTGGCCGGCGAGATCACCACCAGCGCCAAGATCGACTACCCGCGCCTGGCCCGCGAGATGGTCCGCAAAATCGGCTACACCGACAGCACCATGGGCTTCGACGCCGACAGCTGCGCGGTGCTGGTGGCGGTCGATCAGCAGTCCCCGGACATCGCCCAGGGCGTCGACAGCGGTGGCGCCGGCGACCAGGGGATGATGTTCGGCTTCGCCTGCGACGAGACGCCGGAGCTGATGCCGGCCCCCATCCAGTATGCCCACGCGCTGACCCGGCAGCTCGCCAAGGTTCGCAAGGGCGGCGTCAGCTGGCTGCGCCCCGACGGCAAGAGCCAGGTCTCGGTCGAGTACCGCGACGGCAAGGTGGCTCGCATCGACACCGTGGTGATCTCCACCCAGCACGCCGAGGAGGTCTCCAACAAGAAGATCCACGAGGCGGTCCGCGAGCTGGTCATCGCCAAGGCCCTGCCGAAGCGGCTCCTCGACAAGAAGACCAAGATCCACATCAACCCGACCGGCCGCTTCGTGGTCGGTGGCCCCATGGGCGACACCGGCCTGACCGGGCGCAAGATCATCGTCGACACCTACGGTGGCATGGGCCGCCACGGCGGCGGCGCCTTCTCCGGCAAGGACCCGTCCAAGGTCGACCGCTCGGCCGCCTACATGGGGCGCTACATCGCCAAGAACGTGGTGGCCTCCGGGCTGGCCTCGCGCTGCGAGGTGCAGGTGGCCTACGCCATCGGCGTGGCCGAGCCGGTCTCGGTGCTGGTCGAGACCTTCGGCACCGCCCAGGTGGACGAGACCAGGATCGCCATGGCGGTCCGCAAGGTCTTCCGGCTCACGCCGCGGGAGATCATGGAGGGGCTCGACCTGCGCCGGCCCATCTACGAGAAGACCGCCTCCTACGGCCACTTCGGCCGGACCGAGAAGAGCTTCACCTGGGAGCGGACCGACAAGGCCGAGGAGCTGGCCACGGTGGCAGGGCTCAGGTAGGCGCTCCGCTTCCTGCCGTGCTCGAGGGGCTCGCCGAGAGGCGGGCCCTTCGTGGTTGGAGGGGGGGGGGGGGTCGGCCTCCGGGGGCTTGATCTCCGGCCGGCCTTCGTTATATCCGTTCACCCGGATAGAGCGATGAATACCGTCCCCCCAGCCGTGAAGCGCCCCGCCGCCCTGCTCGGCTGGATGGACGGGCTCGCCGACCAGACCCGGCTGCGCCTGCTGCGGCTGCTGGAGCGCGAGGAGCTCTCGGTGCAGGAGCTCTGCGACGTGCTGCGGCTGCCACAGTCGACCGTCTCCAGGCACCTGAAGACGCTCTGCGGCGCCGGCTGGCTCGCCTCCCGCCGGGAGGGGACCGCCAGCTACTACCGCTTCTCGGAGGCCGTCGACGCCGGGGCCCGCCGGCTCTGGAAGCTGGCCCGCGCCGAGACCGACGGCTGGACCTCGGCCGAGCAGGACGAGCTGCGGCTCGAGGCCCGGCTGCGCGCCCGCCGCCAGGGGGCCGAGCAGTTCTTCGCCGGCGCCGCCCAGCAGTGGGAGGCGCTGCGGGCCGAGGCCTATGGCCAGCGCTTCGAGCAAGAGGCCCTGCTCGGGCTGCTGCCGGACGACCTCACGGTGGCCGACCTCGGCTGCGGCGCCGGCGCGCTCTCCGCCGCCCTGGCCCCCAGCGTGGCCCGCGTCATCGGCGTCGACCAGTCGGCCGCCATGCTGCGCGCCGCCCGCCGGCGGCTCGAGCCGTTCGACAACGTCGAGCTGCACCGGGCCGGGCTGGAAGCGCTGCCGCTCCCCTCGGGCAGCTGCGACGCGGCCCTGCTGGTGCTGGTGCTGGCCTACGTCCCGGCCGTCGCGCCGGTGCTGGCCGAGGTGGCCCGCATCCTCAAGCCGGGCGGCCGGCTGGTGGTGGTGGACCTCTCCCGGCACGGCGACGAGTCCTTCGCCCGCCGGCTCGGCCAGGCCCGCCTCGGCTTCGCGCCCGACGAGCTGACCCGCGCCTTCTCCGCCGCCGGCCTGGCCCCCACGGCCGTCCGCCCGCTGCCGCCCGAGCCCGGCGCCCGCGGCCCCGCCCTCTTCATCGCCACCGCCCGACAGCCGGCCGGGCCCCGCCGCTCGACCTGACGCAGCACGAACCGACGCCGAACGTACCGAAGCCGAACGAACCCAGGAGAAGACCGCATGGCCAGCCCGAAGAAGTCAGCGAAGCTCGAGTACCTCGTCAAGGACATCACCCTGGCCGGCTGGGGGCGCAAGGAGCTGGAGCTGGCCGAGAAGGAGATGCCGGGCCTGATGGCCATCCGCAAGGAGTACGGTAAGAAGCGGCCGCTCAAGGGGCAGCGCATCACCGGCTCGCTCCACATGACCATCCAGACCGGCGTGCTGATCGAGACCCTGGTGGTGCTCGGCGCCGAGGTCCGCTGGGCCTCCTGCAACATCTTCTCGACCCAGGACCACGCCGCCGCCGCCATCGCCGTCGGCCCCACCGGCACCGTCAAGGCGCCGGCCGGCGTCCCGGTCTTCGCCTGGAAGGGCGAGACCCTCGAGGAGTACTGGGAGTGCACAGACAAGGCCCTCGACTTCGGCGACGGCCGCGGCCCCACCCAGATCGTCGACGACGGCGGCGACGCCACGCTGCTGATCCACAAGGGCGTCGAGTTCGAGAAGGCCGGCAAGGTGCCCAGGGCCGGCCCGGCGGACTCCGAGGAGTACGCGGTCATCTTGAAGCTCCTCAGGAAGACCCTCAAGGCCACGCCGAAGCGCTGGACCAGGGTGGCCGCCGCCTGCCAGGGCGTCACCGAGGAGACCACCACCGGCGTCCACCGGCTCTACGAGATGCAGAAGAAGGGGCAGCGGCTCTTCCCGGCCATCAACGTCAACGACTCGGTCACCAAGTCGAAGTTCGACAACCTCTACGGCTGCCGCCACTCGCTGGTGGACGGCCTCAACCGCGCCACCGACGTGATGCTGGCCGGCAAGCTCTGCGTGGTGCTCGGCTACGGCGAC
>JANYBC010000259.1 GCA_025360965.1 Anaeromyxobacter sp.
CGGACCTGGCCCGACTGGATGACGTAGAGCCGGCTCCCCGGGTCACCCTCGTCGAAGATGACCGCCCCGGCGGGGAAGTCCCTGCCGTAGAGGTCGGCGGCGGCGCGATGAGGAGTCGAGGTGACCATGCTGGGCGTGCGGTGGCGGCGCGGAGACGGCGAAAGCCGTGGAGATCCGGGACGCTACACCGGGAACACCGACCGTTCAAGACAACGGCCCGCCGGCGGCGGCGACGCCGGCCGGCCCCGCGCGTGCTAGATCCCGGGCGTGGCGGCGCCGAGCGAGAGCCTGCAGCAGAAGCTGCGTGAATGGACCTACGAGCTGGGCGGCCCCGGGACCCGGGAGCGCCTGGAGAAGCTCACCGCGCCTCGCAACGAGTTCGGGGTCGATCCCTACGGCTTCGACGTCGACTTCGCCACCGCGGCGGTGGCCCCCTTCGCCTGGCTCTACCGCAAGTACTTCCGGGTGACGCTGCACGGCATCGAGCGGGTCCCCGCCGACGGCCGCGTCCTGCTCATCGCCAACCACTCCGGCCAGCTCCCCTTCGACGCCGCCATGATCGAGGTGGCGCTGCTGCTCGAAATGGATCCGCCGCGCATCGCCCGGGCGCTGGTGGAGCGCTGGGTCCCGACCCTCCCCTTCGTCTCGCCCTTCTTCGCGCGCATCGGCCAGGTGGTCGGCACGCCGGAGAACTGCCGGCGGCTGCTGGCCGCCGACGAGGCGCTGCTGGTCTTCCCGGAGGGGGTGCGCGGCCTCAACAAGCTCTTCTCGGAGCGCTACAAGCTTCGCAGCTTCTCCTCCGGCTTCATGCGCCTGGCGCTCGAGGCCAACGCGCCCATCGTCCCCATCGGCGTGGTCGGCGCCGAGGAGCAGGCGCCGGCCCTCGTCGACCTGAAGCCGCTGGCCAGGATGCTCGGCATTCCGGCGCTCCCCATCACGCCGTACCTCCTGCCCCTGCCGCTGCCGGTCCACTACCACATCTACTTCGGCGAGCCGCTGCGCTTCACCGGGTCCCCCGACGCAGATGACGCCGAGCTGGAGCGCCAGGCGGGCGAGGTGCAGGCGGCCGTGCAGGGGCTGGTGAACCAGGGGCTGGCCGAGCGGCCCGGGGTCTTCCTGTGATCGGGCCGGAGCCGGCCGCGCCCGCGCCGCTCCCCGGCCCGGTGCTGGTGACCGGGATCGCCGGCAACCTGGGCCGCGCCCTGGCCAAGCAGCTCCACCTCGAGACCACCGTGATCGGCGTCGATCGGCGTCCCTTCCACGATCGGCCCAAGGACGTGGAGCACCACCAGCTCGACCTGCGAAAGGCCCGGGTCGACGACCTCTTCCGCCGGCGCCGCCCCGAGGCGCTCATCCACCTCGGCATCGCCCACGACCCGCGCATGCCCTTCTCCGAGGCCCACAGCTTCAACGTGGTCGGAACCCAGAAGATCCTCGAGCTCTGCGTGCGCCACGGCGTGAAGAAGGTGGTGGTGCTCTCCAGCGCCAACGTCTATGGCCCGCTGCCCAACAACTCCAACTTCCTCGCCGAGGAGACGCCGCTCATGGCGGCCGACCGGTTCAGCGGGGTGCGCGACCTGATCGAGCTCGACATGTACGCGCAGTCGTTCGTCTGGCGCCACCCTGAGGTGGAGACGGTCATCCTGCGCCCCTGCAACATCGTCGGCCCGACGGTGCGCAACGCCCCCTCCAACTACCTGCGCCTGGCTCGCCCGCTCACGGTGATGGGCTTCGACCCCATGATCCAGCTCATCCACGAAGCCGACGTGGCCAGCGCCCTGCTGCAGGCGCTCCGCCCCGGCTCGCGCGGCGTCTACAACGTGGTCGGCCCCGGCGAGGTGCCGCTCTCGGCGGTGATGCGCGAGCTGGGGCGCGAGCCGGTGCCGGTCCCCGACTTCCTGCTGCGCCCGACGCTGCGCCGGCTCTTCCAGGCCGGGGTCATCTCCTTCCCGCCCGAGGAGCTCGACCACCTGCAGTACCTCTGCGTGGTGGACGGCTCGCGGGCCCAGCGCGAGCTCGGCTGGGCGCCCCGCTTCTCGCTGCGCGAGACCATCCGGAGCGTCCTGCCGTGATCGACCGGCTCTCACGGGCCCTCCACCCGACGCGCGGACTGCGCGCCCTGGTGGTGCAGGTCGGCGACATCGCCCGCATGACCCGGCTCCTCCACGGGCTGGCGCCGACCAGCGCCCAGCTCTTCGGCGAGGGGCTGGCCGCGGCGGCGCTGGTGGGGGCGCTGCAGAAGGACGAGGAGCGGATCAACCTGCAGCTGGAGTGCGCCGGGCCGCTGCGCGGCCTCTTCGTCGACGCCGACCCGGCCGGCAACCTGCGCGGCTACGTGCGCGGCGCCGACGTGGGCCTGCCGGGCGAGGCCTCTGCGGCGGCCATCGCGGCGATGGGCGGGGGCGGGTTCCTCTCCGTGCTGCGGGTGCGGGCCAACGGCACCTTCTACCGGAGCTCGGTGGAGCTGCGGCGCGAGCGGCTCTGCGGGGCGCTGCGCCGCTGGTTCACCGCCAGCGAGCAGGTGGAGACGGCGCTGGAGCTCGAGGTGCTCCCCCGCGGCGACGAGCCGCTCGGGCAGGTGGCCGGGCTGCTGGTGCAGCGGCTCCCCGACGGCGACGCTGCTGCGGTGGCGGCGGCGCGCCAGGCCATCGACGCCGGGGCCTTCGGCGAGGCGCTGGAGCGGGGCTCCCCGGCGCTGGGGCTGGTGCAGGCGGTGGCCGGCGACGGCTGGGAGTTGCTGGCCGAGCAGGAGGTGGCCTACCGCTGCGGCTGCAGCCTGGACCGGGTGCGCAACGCCGTCACCGCGCTGGGGGCCGACGGCGTCGCCGACCTGGCGGCCACGGTGGGGCGCGCCGAGGTCGACTGCGAGTTCTGCCACGCCCACTACGTGCTGGAGGCCGACGAGCTGCGCGAGCTGGAGCGGCGGATGCGCCAGGCCCGGCAGGAGCCGGGCAGAGCGACCTAGTGCCGCGGAACACCGGACCGCCTACCTGGCTCACTCCCTCTCCTTCATCACCCAGCGCTGCGCCATCCCGGCGGCGAAGGCGAAGCATGCGCCGAGGGTGCGGAAGACCTCCTCGACGACGCGCACCGTCCGCCCGTCGAGGCCGGCCACCCCGCCGTAGGCGTCGGTGGCGTCGAGCCCCGTGGCGCGCCAGGCGCGGGAGAGCAGCAGGAAGCCGGTCACCGCCAGGGCACCGGAGGCCACGCTGGTGAGGGCGTTGACCCAGGGCGTCCGCTCCACCATCGCGGCCAGGCCGCTGGCGCTCGGCCCCAACCGGATCCGGCCAGGCACCAGGACCAGGTAGGAGGCCGCCAGCAGCAACCAGCCCGAGCGCAGCGGCTCGCCGGGCTCGAAGGTGAGCGCCGCCACCAGCGTGCCGCCAGCGGCGAAGAGATAGAGGGCGATGGCCCAGCCGAAGTAGGCGCCGGCCAGCGACACCGGCTCGTGGACGGAGAGGGCGAAGAGGGCCGGGAGCGGGCCGATGGCCAGCGCGCCGAGCGCCAGCGCCTGGAGGCGGAGCTTCCGCCTGGGGTGGTTCATTGGAACTCCCGGGTGATCTCGTCGAGGAGGTGCTCGGCTGTGGCCGCACCCAGCAGCGTGCGCAGCGCCGGCCGGAGCGCCGCCAGCAACCGCGGGACGTCGGCCGGCGTCAAGGCCGCCGGCTCCATCTGCAGGGTGCGCTGGCAGAAGGTGCGCGTCGCGTTCCGGGCCATGTTGGGCCCGAGGAGCGGTGCGAGCCTCGCTTCGATGCGCGCGCTGGTGGTGCCGACCGTCATCGGAGCTGGAGCCCTAGCCCAAGCTCACTCGACGAGGAAGTCGAGCGCTTCCTGGCGGGATCGGAAGGCCCGGGTCTGTTGCTCGCCAGTGGCCTTCAGGTAGGCGTTGAAGAAGATGATCTTGAGGCCGCTGATCCCGATGAGCGACGAGCGGCCGATGAGCCGGCTGTTCTGACGGCCCACCTGCTTGACGCGCTTCATGAAGGCGCTCCCGATCACCGAGCCCTCGAAGTCGTTGTAGAGGAGCGCGGGATGGAGCAGCGCCTGCATCATGGCGCTGCCAGCCTCGAGCGTGGCGATCAGCTCGGCGTCCGACCGCTGGCCGCGGTAGTCGAAGAAGAGGACCTGGCGCCCGCCATGTTCGATCCAGCTCGCCGGCATGGGGACATCCTACCCCCTCCCCGCCGGAGCGTGGAGGGGCCGGGCCGGGGTCCGGACCTGGACCAACTCCGGGATCGCAGCAGCGTCCTGGGCGGCGGCCTGGAGGAGGAACTGACCGAACTGGAGGTCGTGCTCGATGATGTGGAGCCGGAACCACTCGGGCAGGCGCCCCACCGACCAGCGCCGGAACGAGACGGTGACGCCCGACTGCCCGAGTTCGGCGAGCAGGCGGAGCGCCTCGCTGGTGAAGCGGGCGTGCTCCCCGGCGTGGCGCACCCGGTCCGGGTGGCGGTGGGCGTTCATGAGCCGCTCCTCGTGGCGGAAGTGCGCGCCGGTTGAAGCCAGGATCGACTCGAACGCGACCTCGACCTCCTCGCTCCTCCCCGTCGGGATCATCTCCGCGAACGAGTTGATGGCCTCGCTGAGCGCCCGGTGCTCCACGTCGATGGGTTGGTACCCGGTCGCGGCGTAGATCGACGACCCGTCCAGCATGGGCCGCACCGGGGCCGCCTCCGGGGCGCTGGCCGCCAGCACGTCCGCCACGCTCACCTCGCCGCACTCCACCCGGTTGCGCCCACCGCTCTTGGCCCGGTAGAGCGCCTCGTCGGCCCGGTGGAGGAGCGTCTCGGCCGTGTCGGAGGGGAGCAGCTCGGCCACGCCGAAGCTCCCGGTCATCCGTCCGGCCGGGCCCAGCGCGGTGGCCGCCATCAGGGAGCGCAGCTTCTCGGCCAGCGTCACCGCGCCTGTGGCCGGCGTGGACGGCGCCAGCACCACGAACTCCTCCCCCCCGAGGCGCCCGACGGTGTCGGAGTCCCGGACGTTGACCTCGACGAGCCGGGTGACGCCGACCAGCACCTGGTCGAGGAGGGCCGGGAGCGCTTCCCGCTCCTGGTTCGCCGAGGTCGGCCCGAAGCTGGCGCCAACCACCTTCTTGCTCCAGAGGGGACGGTTCTCCTGGCCCTCAGCGTTCGAGAGGATGACCCGGCCCTCGGCCGTGACCAGGTAGGCGACGTCGACCCCGCCCGGTCCGAGCTGCGCCTTGCCCAGGTTGCTCTTGACTACCGCCACCGCCACCACCTGCCCGTCGGCGCTCCTGACCGGCTCGCTGGCATAAAAGCCTGGGATGTTGCTCACGATCCCCACGCCGAGGAAGCGGCCGGAGCGCCCGTGAAGCGAGTCCTTG
The DNA here is from genome assembly GCA_025360965.1 of Anaeromyxobacter sp. GTDB lineage: Bacteria > Myxococcota > Myxococcia > Myxococcales > Anaeromyxobacteraceae > JADKCZ01. Next base: position 5,345 of record JANYBC010000259.1, read on the forward strand.
ATGTAGGAGCGGCTGGCGAAGTTTTTCCGCAGGAAGCTGTCCGGCCGGCCTCGGTTCGAGGACGAGATGACCCGGCCGGTCGGGTCGATCACGTAGACCACCCAGTCTTCCGAGGCGAGCGCCATCGAGTCGACCACCTCGTCGAGCCGGGAGAGGTCGATGGCAGCCCCCGCGACATGGAAGTGGCTCAGCAGTTCGGCCATGGTTCTGGCGCCGCCGTTCGCCTTGCTCATCTTGTCGGTCAGGTGGCCGTAGATCTTGGAGGCCGACGCCTCGGCCTCGTCGATGACGTCCTTCTCGTGCAGCGTTCCCAGCCGGTCGGTGAAGAGCCAGCCGCCGGCCAGCAGGCCGGTGAGGGCGGCCGCCATCGCCCAGAACTGGAGCCGCTTCTTGCCGACGATCGTCACGCTCCGGTCGAAGGAGGCGGCCAGCGCCCAGACCGAAAGCGCCATCATGCAGACCGTCGCCCCTCGCAGGAGCTCGATGGGAATCCCGGTCTGCGCCAGGAGGGCCTCTCCCGAGGGCCAGTGGACCGGGATGAATGGGGCGCTCGGCACCACCAGCCCGGCGGTCACGCCGAAGAGCGTGAAGTAGATGCTCGCAAGGATACGGGCGCGCTGCGCGTCCAGCCCGCCGCCCGACTCCTCGGTGTGCCGGGCGGCGAAGAGGAAGAGCCAGGCGGTCCAGAAGATGGCAGGCGCGGCGATCAAGGGCCGCACCGCCGAGATGACGTACCCGGGGCCGTGAGCCAGCCCGAGGGCCAGCACCGCGCCGCTCGGCAGGAGGTGGAGCCAGCGTCCCGGCGTCCGCCCGTGCAGCACCCGGTGTGTCCGGCGGGCGAACTCGAGCAGCAGCAGGAAGCTCGCTCCGAGCAGCAGGTCTCGCGCCAGGCGGAAGGCCGTCGAGTCGCCGCCGATCAAGGCGACCAGGTGCAGCCACTCCGCCAGACCGTGGGTGAAGGCGAAGGCGCCGAGGAGCCACCAGGGCGTCGCGAGCGAGGTGGTCCTCGAAATCGAGACGCAGACCGCGCCCAGCAGGAAGAAGACCAGCCCGTAGAAGAAGTAGATGTAGTCGAGCTGCGCCAGCAGGGTGTTGGTCATGCGCCGGTCTCCGGTGGGGCTGCGCGGTGGCCTGGCACCGGGCCGGCAGCCCCACTCTTCGAAGTTCGCAAGTGGCATGCCGGAGCCCTGGCGTCCCGCGCTTGGGCCCACTGCGGCCAAACGACCGTGATGTGGTGCGCCTCGCCCCGGCTCCCGGTTCCAGGCCCGGGCCGGAGCCGGGTCGCCACCTCTCATGGGTGCCGGAGGACCCTCGGGGAAGGACCCGGGGCGAGGCCGGGCCGGGACCGAAACAGCTTCGAGTCCGGCCCTCAGGGTCTACAATCGCCACTTCCCCGCCTGGCAGGACGGAGGTCACATGCGGCTCACAGGGTACGATCGGCTCGACGCGCTCGGCTGTGGTGCGCTGGTCGCGAAGGGCGAGGTGTCCGCAGCCGAGCTGCTGGAGGCGGCGCTGGAGCGGGCCGACGCACGCAACCCGGCCCTCAACGCCATCGTCCACCGGGCCGACGAGGTGGCCCGCCGCCGTGCCGCCGGGACGCTGCCGGCAGGGCCGCTCAGCGGCGTCCCCTTCCTGATCAAGGACCTGTTCACGGCCTGGAAGGGCCAGCCCATGACCTTCAGCTCGAGGCTCGGCGCCGGCTTCCGGCCCGGCTTCGACTCGGAGGTGGTGCGGCGGCTCGAGGCGGCCGGGCTGAACCTCTTCGGCACCACCAACGCCCCGGAGTTCGGCATCCTGGCCCACACCGAGCCGAAGCTCCACGGTCCCTGCCGGAACCCCTGGAGCCTCGACCACACCCCGGGCGGCTCCTCCGGCGGCTCGGCGGCGGCGGTGGCAGCGCGCATCGTGCCCGCCGCGCACGGCAACGACGGCGGTGGCTCGCTGCGCATCCCGGCCTCCCACGGCGGGCTCTTCGGACTCAAGCCGACGCGTGGCCGCGTCTCCTTTGCGCCGGGCAGCGACGGCTGGGATGGGATGGCCTGCGAGGGTGTGATGACGAGGAGCGTGCGCGACTCGGCCGCCTTCCTCGATGTCCTGGCCGGCCCGGTGGCCGGGGACACCTTCACGCCGCCCGCGCCGGCCCGCCCCTGGCTCGAGGAGGTGGGGCGGCCGCCGGGCAAGCTCCGCATCGCCTTCACGGAGGGCTCATTCTTCGGACGCACCACCCACGACGAGTGCCGGGCGGTGGTGCGCGAGGCGGCCGCGGCGCTGGCCGGGCTCGGCCACGAGCTGGTCGAGGACCGCCCCCCCTTCGATCGCGAGGCGATGGTCCGCGCCTACCTGGTGGTGGTGGCGGCCGGCGTCAGCGCCGCCGTCGACACCGCCTCGCGGCTGACCGGCCGCGCCGTCCACCAATCGCTCCTCGAGCCGGAGACGGTCGGACTGGCTGCGGCGGGTCGGACCTTCTCGGCCACCGAGCACGTGGCGGCCCTCGACACCATGCGCGCCTGGTCCCGGGAGATCGGCCCCTTCTTCGAGCGGTACGACCTGCTCCTCACCCCCACGGTCGGCCAGCCGCCGGTCCGGGTCGGTGCGCTCCAGCCCAAGCCGCTCGAGGCGCTCGGGATCCGCTTGGCCGGTGCGCTCGGCAGCCGCCGCCTCCTCGACCTGATGTTTGCCGAGATCGGCGACCGCTCCTTCGAGGCGACCGGCTTCACGATGCCCTGGAACCAGACCGGCCAGCCGGCCGCCAGCGTCCCCATCCGCTCGACCCCCGACGGCCTGCCGCTCGGCGCCCAGCTGGTGGGCCGGTTCGGCGACGAGGCCACCCTCTTCCGCGTCGCGGCCCAGCTCGAGGTTGCCCGGCCCTGGGCGGGACGCACGCCCCCGGGGATCGGATAGCGCAACGCGTGGTACATTCCCCGGGTCGGCCGCGCGTTCGGCCACCTGCTGGAGGGGACGCCATCGCCCGCTCGAAGAAGAAGACCGCCCGCAAGGTCCCAGTCCGCCGCGCCACGCGGCCGGCCGCCCCGGCCCGCCGGCCCGCGCCGCGGCGAAAGCCCACCTCCGCCTCCCAGGCCGACCACCCGCTCGGCGAGGGCGTCGCCGACGGCTTCGCCCTGCGCCGGCTGAAGGCACCGGCCCGCCTCTCCCGCACCCCCAGGAAGGCGGTGCGCGAGCTCGGCTGGGCCGCTTTCGGCGAGGAGGCCAAGGCCCTGGCCGACCGCATCTCCCTCCGCTTCCACCCCGACATCGTGCTCGGCATCGTCAAGGGCGGCGTCTTCGTGGGAGGCGCCCTGGCCTCGGCGCTGCAGGCCGACTTCCAGACCATCCGGCTGGAGAAGCGGCGGCGCGACACCACCGCCCTCACCGAGCCGGTCGAGCAGCTCCCCGACCTGACCGGCAAGAAGGTCCTGGTGGTGGACGACGTCTGCGCCAGCGGCTCGACGCTGGCCAAGGGGAAGGCCGTGGCCCGAAAGGCCGGGGCCAGGAAGATCCAGACGGCGGTGCTGGTGAAGCGCCCCACCGGCGCCAGGCCCGACTGGTTCGCCTTCGAGACCGACGAGCTGATGCTCTTCGGCTGGGATTACGAGCTGCAGGCCACCGACCAGGTCGACTTCGATCCGGGCGAGGCCGGCGCCTAGCGGCAGGGCCGCGAACCCGGTCCAGCCATGCTCCGGGTCGTCATCGGCACTGCGGGGCACGTCGATCACGGCAAGACGGCGCTGGTCAAGGCGCTCACCGGCATCGACACCGACCGGCTCGCCGAGGAGCGCCGCCGCGGCATCACCATCGAGCTCGGCTTCGCCCACCTGGCACTGCCCGGCGGCGGCGTGGCCGGGCTGGTCGACGTGCCGGGCCACGAGCGGTTCGTGCGCTCCATGGCCGCCGGCGCCAGCGGCCTCGACCTGGTCATCCTGGTGGTGGCGGCCGACGAGGGGGTGATGCCCCAGACCCGCGAGCACCTCGACATCTGCCGGCTGCTCGGGGTGCAGCGCGGGCTGGTGGCGATCACCAAGAGCGACCTGCTGCCCGGGCTGGGCGCCGAGTGGCTCCCGCTGCTCACCACCGAGGTCGCGGCCGCCACGGCCGGCACCTTCCTGGAGGGGGCGCCGGTGCTGCCCTGCTCCACGGTCACCGGCGAGGGGCTCGAGTCGCTCTGCGCCGCACTCGGTCGGCTGGCCGCGGAGGTGAAGCCGCGCCCGGCCGACGGGCCCCTGCTGCTCCCCATCGACCGGGCCTTCAGCCTCAAGGGGTTCGGCACGGTGGTCACCGGCACGCTGCTCTCCGGCTCCCTCGCCGAGGGCGAGCAGCTGGCGCTCCTGCCGGCCGCACCAGGCCGGGCCCCGCTGCGCGTCCGCACCCTGCAGGTGCACGGCGCGCCGCAGAAGCAGGCACTGGCCGGCCAGCGGACCGCCGTCAACCTGCCGGGGCTGGAGGCCGGCGAGGCCTGGCGCGGCCAGGCGCTGACCCGCGCCGGCGAGCTGCCCCCTTCGTCGCTGCTCGACGTCGAGGTGACGCTGCTGGCGGCCGCGCCCAGGGCCCTGCGCCACCGGGCCCGGCTCCTGCTCCACCTCGGCACCGCGCAGGTGCAGGCCACCGTGAGCTTGCAGGACCGCCCCGAGCTGGCGCCCGGCGGCACGGCGCTGGCGCAGCTGCGGCTCGCCGAGCCGGTGGCGGCGCTCCCCGGGCAGCGCTTCATCCTTCGCGGCTTCGCCAAGCTCGACGGTCGAGGGGCCACGCTGGCGGGCGGGCGGGTGCTCTCGGTCGCCGCGCCTCGGCGGCGGCGAGGCCGCGCCGAGTCGCTCGCGCAGCTGGCGGCGCTGGCCGGCGGCGGCGTCGACGCCCGGCTGGCGGCGCTGCTGGCCATGGCGGGACCGGCCGGGCTCGGGGCCGGGGCGCTGGTGGGGCGCGCCGCGCTCTCGGCCCGCGCGCTGGAGGAGTCGCTGGGCCGGCTTTCGGCCCGTGGCGAGGCGCTGCTGGTCGACCGCGAGGCCCGGACCTGGGTGGCCGGGGCCGTGGCCGACCTGCTGGCCGCGCGGCTGGTGGCAGGCGTCGAGGCCCACCACCGCCGCCACCCGCTCGAGGCCGGCATGGGACGCGAGGCGCTGCGCGGCCTGCTCCCCCCGGTGGCCGATCCCCGCCTCTTCCAGCGGCTGCTCACCCGCCTCGCCGACGCCGGCCAGCTGGCGGTCGAGGGCGACCGGGTCCGCCGGCCGGGCCACCGGGTGGCGAACACCAGCGCCGGCAGCGCCCTCGAGGAGCGGGTCGCCGCCGAGCTGCGCGGCGGCGGCCTCACCCCGCCCCTGCTCGGTGAGCTGCCGGCGCGCTGCAGCTGCACGCCGGCCGAGGTGGCCGAGGCGCTCAAGCTGCTGGTCGCCGCGGGGAGGGCCGTGCGCGTGACGCCGGAGCTGCATTACGATGCCGGGGTGCTCTCGGGACTCACAGAACGGCTGGTGGCGTGGCTGCGGGAGCGGCCGCGCATCACCACCCAGGAGTTCAAGGAGCTGGTAGGCGCCACCCGCAAGCACGTCATCCCGCTGGCCGAGTACTTCGACCGGGAGCGGGTCACGCTCCGGGTGGGCGACCACCGGGTCCTGCGCGGCCAGGCGAAGGGATGAGCGAGTCGAAGAGCGACCGAGCGAGCGGCGGCTGCGCGGCGGGCCGGTCCCGAGCGAGTACGAGCTGCTGCTGCTCCTCCCGGACGGAACCACGCGGACCGCCGAGGCCCGGGTCTCGCTGGAAGGACAGGAGGTGGTGCTCCAGCTCCAGGACCTCACCTCGCTGGCCGGCCGGCGCCGCCGCCTGGAGCTGCTGGCCGAGCTCGGCGTGGCCATCCAGCGCGAGTGGACCGAGGCGGCCATCTCCCAGCGGGTCCGCCTGGGGCTGGCGGCGGTGGACCTGTCGCCCGTGCTGATGCGACCCACGGGCGACGGCGTGGAGCTGGTCTGGGCCCGCTTCCCGGCCGCCTTCGACGCAGCGGTCCAGGCGGCGGCGGGCCGGCCCCTGGACGGGATGGTCGGCCGCTGGACCGACCAGAGCCGCGCGGTCTGGTCGACCGGCTCGGCCTACTCCGACGACTGGATCACCCACGGGGCCCGCTTCCCCGGCGTGGTGGCCGCCGACCAGCTCGGCGCCGCGGCCGCCGCGCTCGGCCTGGTGCGTGCCCTCGCCGTCCGGCTCGATGAACGCCGGGGCTCGACCGGGATCCTGGTGGCCATCGGCGACTGGATCCGCCACGACGACCTGCCGGCCTTCCGGCTCTTCGGCGCCCAGGTGGCGACGGAGACGCTGCGCACCGGCCTCCCCACCTGGACCGAGAACACCCAGCTCGATCCACGCAGCGCCATGTTCGGGCGCACCGACGTCCCGGCGCTGGCCATGCTGGCGGTTCCGCTGGCGGCGCGAGCCAGCCGGCGCGGGGTGATGCTGGTGGCCGCCGACGCCGGCCATCGCTTCACGGCGGCGGAGCGCACCCTGGGCTCGGCGCTCGGAGCCGAGCTGGCGCTGGCCCTGGAGAACGCCGAGCTCTACGACCAGGTCCTGGCCACCAACGCCGACCTGGGGCGGGAGCAGGAGAAGAACATACGCAAGTCGCGGCTCGAGGCCCTCGGCGAGCTCTCGGCGATCATCGCCCACGAGGTGCGCAACCCGCTCGGCGTCATCTTCAACTCCCTCGGCTCGCTGCGCCGGCTGGTCGGGCCCACCGGCGACGCCCGCATGCTGCTCGACATCGTCGGCGAGGAGGCCGATCGGCTCAACCGCATCGTCGGCGATCTCCTCGACTTCGCCCGCCACTCCCCGCCGGTGCTGGTCCCCGACCGGCTCGAGTAGGTGGTCGAGGAGGCGGTGAGCGTGGCGCTGGCCCAGCCGCCACCCGGGATCGAGGTGGTCCGCCTGCTCGGCACGGCGCTGCCCGAGGTGGCGCTCGACGCCGGGCAGCTCCGCCAGGCGATCCTCAACCTGGTCGTCAACGCGGTGCAGGCCATGCCGCAGGGGGGGCGGCTCTCGATCGCCGTCCGGCTGGAGGGCGCCACCGCCGTGGTCGAGGTCGAGGACACCGGGCCAGGGATCCCCGAGGAGGTCCAGGCCCGCATCTTCGAGCCCTTCTTCACCACCAAGGCGCCCGGCACCGGCCTCGGCCTGCCGGTGGTGAGGCGGATCGTCGAGGGCCACGGCGGAGCGAATTGCGAACTCTCGACTAGACTGCACCGGCGATGACCGAACCGCTGCCACCAGCCGCGCTCCCCGCCCCACTAGCCGGCCGCCTGCTGGTGGTCGACGACCAGAAGAACATGCGCGCCACCACCGCCATGGTGCTGCGCCAGGCCGGCTACCTCGTCGACGAGGCCGAGGACGGCGCGGCCGCGCTCAAGCGGCTGGAGGGGGACAGCTACGACGTGGTCCTGACCGACCTGCGCATGCCCGACGTCGACGGGATGGAGGTGCTGCGGACGGTGCGGCAGGTGGCGCCCGAGACCGAGGTCATCGTCATGACCGCCTACGGCACCATCGAGTCGGCGGTCGAGGCGATGCGGCGAGGCGCCCACGACTTCATCGCCAAGCCCTTCAAGGAGGACGAGCTGTTGCTGCGCGCCGCCAAGGCGGTGGAGAAGCGGCGCCTGGTGGGGCAGGTGAGCGTCCTCTCCGGGGAGTTCCGCCGCCGCTTTGGCCTCGATCACATCATCGGGCGGTCGGCCGGCCTGCGCGAGGTGCTCGACCGCGTCGTGAAAGTGGCCCCCTCCGACGCCACCGTGCTCATCACCGGGGAGTCGGGGACCGGCAAGGAGGTGGTGGCCCGCGCCCTCCACGTCGCCAGCCGGCGCGGCGACCGCCCCTTCGTCCCGGTCAACTGCGCCGCCATCACCGAGACGCTGCTGGAGTCGGAGCTCTTCGGCCACGCCCGCGGCGCCTTCACCGGCGCCACCCGGGCGCGACGCGGCCTCTTCGAGGAGGCCGACGGCGGCACGCTCTTCATCGACGAGATCGGCGAGACCGCCCCTGGCTTCCAGGCCAAGCTGCTGCGGGTCCTGCAGGACGGCGAGCTCCGGCGCGTCGGCGAGTCGCTGCCGGTGCGGGTCGACGTCAGGATCATCGCGGCCACCAACCAGGACCTGCGCAAGGCGATCGGGGAGAAGCGCTTCCGCGAGGACCTCTTCTACCGGCTCAACGTGGTGCCCATCCGCATCCCGCCGCTGCGAGAGCGGCTCGAGGACGTGCCGCTGCTGGCGGTCCACTTCCTCGCCCAGTACAACCAGCGGGCCGGGACGCAAAAGGTCTTCGCCCCGGCGGCGCTGGCCGAGCTGACCGAGCACAGCTGGCCCGGGAATGTCCGCGAGCTGGAGAACATGGTGGAGCAGGCCGCGGCGCTCTCGCCGGGCGTCGAGATCGGCCCGGAGGGGATCGAGTTCGAGCCCTCCGCCCTGCCCCGCCCCGAGCCCCGGCCCGGCCAGGCCCGCACCCTGGCGGCCGCCGTCGAGGAGGCCGAGCGAGGCAGCATCCAGGCGGCGCTGCAGCGCTGCGACGGCGACCTGGGCCGGGTGGCGCTGGAGCTGGGGGTCTCCTCGACCACGCTCTGGCGCAAGATGAAGCGGCTCGGCGTCACCGTCCGTCCGGGCTGAGCGCGCCCTTCAACTCTCGGAGCCGCCGCCAGCAGGATCTACATCGCCATGGCGCCGGCGGCCTGCGCCAGGCGGATGAGCGGATCGGCGGCCAGCCCGAAGAGCACCACCACGACCGCGGCCAGGCCGAGCGCGAAGACCATGGCCGGAGCGGCCACCAGTTCCTGGCTGCCCTCCTCGGGCTTCATGTACATGTGGACCACCACCCGCAGGTAGTAGAAGGCGCCGAGGATGCTGCTGAGCAGGCCGATGATCGCCAGCGGATAGAGCTGGGCGCCGACCGCGGCCTTGAAGAGGTACAGCTTGCCGATGAAGCCGGCGGTGGGAGGCACGCCGGCCAGGCTGAGCAGGAAGACGGTCATGGCGAAGGCCAGCCCGGGGCGGCGCCTGGCCAGTCCGGAGAAGCGCGCCAGGTCCCACGGCTGCTTCGGCTCCAGGTCGCCGCGGGTCCGCTGCTCGATGGCGCCGACCACGGCGAAGGCCCCGATGACGGTGGCGGTGTAGGCGGCCAGGTAGAAGAGCAGGCCGGCCAGGGCCATGGAGCGCGCCCCCTCGACCCGGGCCGAGATCACGCCGACCAGCAGGTAGCCGGCGTGGCCGATCGAGGAGTAGGCCAGCATCCGCTTGACGCTGCGCTGCGGCAGCGCCAGCAGGTTGCCGAAGATCATGGTGAGCACGGCCAGCACCATGAAGACCTTCTCGAATGAGAGGTCGTGGACCGCGGGACCGACCTGCGCCGCCAGGAAGATGCGCGCCAGCAGCGCGAAGGCGGCGGTCTTCACGCCCGCGGCCATGAAGGCGGTCACCGGCGTGGGGGCCCCCTCGTAGACGTCGGGGGTCCAGGCGTGGAACGGCACGGCGCCGACCTTGAAGGCCAGGCCCGAGGCGATCAGGCCGAGGCCGCCGGTGAGCAGCATCGAGCCGGCCCCCCTGGCGCCGTGCAGGGCCGAGAAGAGCGTGGTCCCGGTGGCGCCGAAGACGAGCGAGCTGCCGTAGAGCAGCAGCGCCGACGAGACGGCGCCGAGGATCATGTACTTGAAGGCGGCCTCGGAGGGGCGCCGGCCGCGGCGCAGGTAGGCCGCCAGCGAGTAGGTCGAGAGGCTCATGATCTCGATGGCCACGAAGGCCACCAGCAGGTCCGAGGCCATGCCGACCAGCGCCATGCCGGAGGCGGCGAAGAGCGTCAGGGCGTAGAACTCGCCGCGCTCGGCGTCGCGGGCCTGCAGCCACCCGGCGCTGGTCAGCGCCGAGAGCGCCACCCCGGCGCAGATGATGACGGTGACGAAGACCGAGAAGGCGTCGACGGTGGCCTGGCCGCCGAAGACCGCCCCGGACGGCGGCATGAGGATGGCGGCAGCGGCGGCCAGCAGCGCCGTCACCACGGTGAGGCCGGCCTGGTAGCCGCGGCGGGTCGAGGCCAGGAAGACCTCTGTGAGCAGCAGCAGCAGCCCGCCGGAGGCGAGGATGGCGACGGGGACCAGGGCGACGAAGTCGCGGGTGGGGAAGCCGGTCATGTCAGTTTGCCCCTGCGGGCGGCGGGGAAGGACGGCTGGCCACGGCGGCGGAGACGGTCCCGACCTGGGTGGGAAGGCCGAGGCGGGACTCGGCCTGCTGGAAGCGCTGCACCAGCCGGTCGACGGCCGGCTTGGCCGGCGCCAGGAACGGGCCCGGCATCAGCCCCATCAGCACGATGAAGACGATGACCGGCGCCATGACGAACCCTTCGCGCACCGAGAGGTCGGCCAGGTGCCGGTTCTCCTCGTGGCGAATGGGGCCGTAGAAGACCTTCTCGACCAGCACCAGCATGTAGACGGCGCCGAGGATCACGCCGCTGGAGGCGATCACCGAGAGCAGCTGCCCGTGGGGGAGGCGGGAGAGGAAGGTGCCGGAGAGGATGAGGAACTCGCCAACGAAGCCGTTGGTGCCGGGCAGGCCGATGGAGGAGAGCGTCACCACCACGAAGGCGGTGGCCAGCCAGGGCACGCGCTTGGCGAGGCCGCCGTAGTCGGAGAGCAGCCGGGTGTGGCGCCGCTCGTAGAGCATGCCCACCAGCAGGAAGAGCCCGCCGGTGGAGACGCCGTGGTTGAGCATCTGGTAGACGCCGCCGGTCAGCCCCTCGGCGCTGAGCGCCATCAGGCCGAGCATCACGAAGCCGAGGTGGGAGACCGACGAGTAGGCCACCAGCCGCTTCATGTCGGTCTGCACGAAGCACATCAGCGCGCCGTAGACGATGCCGATGGTCGCCAGCGTGGAGATGAGCGGGCGGTAGGTGAGGGCCGCCTCGGGGAAGAGCGGCAGCGCGTAGCGGAAGAAGCCGAAGGTCCCCATCTTCAGCATGACGCCGGCCAGGATCACCGAGCCGGCCGTGGGCGCCTCGGTGTGGGCGTCGGGCAGCCAGGTGTGGAGCGGGAACATCGGCACCTTGACCGCGAAGGCGAGCGCGAAGGCGAGGAAGAGCCAGCGCCCCTGCTCGGCGGTCACCTGCAGCGCGCTGCGCGCCTGCACGTAGTCGAAGGTCTGTCCGTCGTTGAAGTAGACGAAGAGGATGGCCAGCAGCATCAGCACGCTGGCGGCGAAGGTGTAGACGAAGAACTTGACGGTCGCGTAGAGCCGGTTGCTGCCGCCCCAGATCCCGATCAGCAGATACATGGGGATCAGCATCAGCTCCCAGAAGACGTAGAACAGCACCAGGTCGAGCGCCGCGAAGGTGCCGATCATGGCGGTCTCGAGCACCAGGATCGCGATCATGAACTCCTTGACCCGGTCCTGCACCGCCTGCCAGGTGGAAAGGACCACCACCGGCATCAGCAGGGTGGTGAGCATCACCAGCAGGAGCGCCACCCCGTCGAGGCCGACGTGGTAGCCGATGCCGAGCGACGGCATCCAGGCCCGCTGCTCCTCGAACTGGAACTCGGCGGCGCCGGGGGAGGCGTCGAAGCCGAACCAGAGGCCGAACGAGAGCGCCAGCGTGAGCAGCGAGACCACCAGGGCCAGGGCCCGGTGCTGCCCGGCCTCGTCGCGCGGGAGGAGCGCCGCCGCCAGGGCGCCGAGCAGCGGGACGAAGGTGACGACGGTGAGCAGGTTCATGTTACTGGGCTCCCGCGCCGAGGACGGTCCAGAGGATGGCGGCCGCGGCCAGGGCCATGAAGGCGGCGTACCGCTGCACGTCGCCGTTCTGGGCGAGCCGCAGCACCGACCCGAGGAAGGCGACCAGCCGGGGGATGCCGTTCACGAGCAGCCCGTCGATGACCAGGACGTCGACGAACCGCCAGAGTGACTGCGCCGTGGTGCGGAGCGGCCCGATCACGGCCGCCTCGTAGAGCTCGTCGACGCGGAACTTGTCGACCATGAGTGCGTAGGTCCTCGGCAGCGCGGTGGCCAGGGCGGCCGGCAACTTGAGCCAGCCGCGGCCGTACATGGCGAAGCCGATGGCCGAGCCCCCCACCGCGATGAGCCAGGCGGCGAAGTAGGGCCAGGCCGGGTGGGCGGCGGCGTGGAAGTGGCCGACCTCGTGGAGCCGCTCGGTGCCGGGGGCGAAGACCGGCGCGATGTAGGTGGAGAAGAGCTCGGAGACCGGGCCGAAGCCGTGCGGCAGGCCGAGGACCAGCGCCACCGCGGCCAGCACCGCCAGCACCATGAGCGGCACGGTCATGGCGGGAGAGGACTCGTGGGCGTGCTCGGCGGCGGCGGTGCGCGGCTTCCCCATGAAGGTGAGCCAGTAGAGCCGCGTCATGTAGAAGGCGGTGCCGAGGGCGGCCAGCGAGCCGATGACGTAGGCGGTGAGGCCGACGCCGTGCCAGGCCGGGTTGGCGCTGAAGAGGGCGTTGCCGAGGATGGCGTCCTTCGACCAGTAGCCGGAGAGCGGGATGATGCCGGTGGCGGCGATGGTGGCGACCAGGAAGGTCCAGTGGGTGTGAGGCATCTTCCCGGCCAGCCCGCCCATCTTGCGGATGTCGGTCTGGTCCCCCATGCCGTGCATCACCGAGCCGGCGCCGAGGAAGAGGCAGGCCTTGAAGAAGGCGTGGGTGACGAGGTGGAGCACGCCGGCCCACCAGGCGCCGCAGCCGACGCCGATGAACATGAAGCCGAGCTGGCTGACCGTGGAGTAGGCCAGCACCTTCTTGATGTCGGTCTGGGTGAAGGCGATGACCGCGGCGAAGAGCGCGGTGGCGGCGCCGATCAGGGTGACCGTGGCCATGGCGGCCGGGGCCAGCGTGAAGAGCATCGAGTTGCGGGCCACCAGGTAGACGCCGGCGGTGACCATGGTGGCGGCGTGGATCAGGGCCGAGACCGGGGTCGGGCCGGCCATGGCGTCCGGCAGCCAGATGTAGAGCGGCAGCTGCGCCGACTTTCCGGTGGCGCCGACGAAGAGGCAGAGCATGGCGAAGGTGACGGCTGCCTGCCAGGTCCAGCCGGCGAAGACGCCCGAGGTGATGACGGCGTCGGGGGTGACCACCCGCGCCAGGCTGGCGAGCTCGGCGTAGTTCGAGGTGCCGAAGAGGGCCAGCAGCGAGAAGGCGCCGATCAGGAAGCCGAAGTCGCCGACCCGGTTGGTGATGAAGGCCTTGCGCCCGGCTTGGGCCTTCTGCTCGTCGGTGTACCAGAAGCCGATCAGCAGGTAGCTGCAGAGGCCGACGCCCTCCCACCCGACGAAGGTGAGCAGCAGCGAGTCGCCGAGCACCAGGGTGAGCATGGCGGCGACGAAGAGGTTGAGGTAGGTGAAGAAGCGGGCGTAGCCGGCGTCGTCCTCGTGCGACATGTAGGACGCCGCGTAGATGTGGATCAGGGTGCCGACGCCGGTGATGACCAGCAGCAGCGTCCCGGAGAGCCGGTCGAGCAGCAGCCCCCAGGTCACCTGGATGACGGCCCGGCCGTCGGGGCCGGTGACGTTGATCCACGGATCGCCGAGATAGCGCAGGTTGCGGGTGGTGAGGACCCAATAGAAGGCGATGGCGGCGATGGCCAGCGACCCGACCATGGCGCCGATGGCGACGAGGGTGGCGTTCCCCTTGCCGAGGCGGCGGCCGACCAGCCCGTTGATGAGGGCACCGGCCAGCGGGAACAGGATGATGGCCCAGAGGCTCGCCTCGGCCGCGGCGGGGGTCGGCAGGAAGGGCATAGGAGTGGGGCGAAGGATTACCCGCTTGGGCAGGCCAAGGCAACGGTTTTGTTTGGGCTTTCCTGGGCGATTGCCCCAGAGTCGTTGCTGGGGCGAATGGTACCCTCGTCTGTCCGAATCGTGGGAGGGGGTTGGGCCAACTTGTGAACGAGCCAGACGACTATCTGCTCTTCGCCGGGCTGACCCCGGTCCCGCAAGACCCGAGCGACGAGCCCGCCTCGGCGCTGCTGGCGCGACTCCGGGCATCGGCCCTCACCGAGAGCGCGCCGATCCGGCCCACCGGCCGTGGACGCCGCGGCAGGCAACCTGCACAACCAGCTTCAAGGCTTGGCGAAGGCGCCACATGACCGAGCCCATCCACCGTGACGCAGAGGTCCTTCTATACCAGACCGAGGATGGCGAGACGCGCGTTGAAGTCAGGTTCGATGGGGCCAGCGCGTGGCTCTCGCTCTCTCAACTGGCCGAGCTGTACCAGCGGGACAAGTCGGTGATTTCCCGGCACATCAAGGGAATCTTCGCGTCTCACGAACTCGACCGGACCTCAGTTGTTGCAGAAACTGCAACGACTGCCGCCGATGGGAAGACCTATCGCGTCGAGCACTTCAACCTCGACGTGATCCTCGCGGTCGGTTACCGGGTCACCTCACATCGAGGCACACAGTTCCGGAGGTGGGCCACGCAGCGGCTGCGTGAGCACCTGGTCAAGGGCTTCACGCTCGACGACGCGCGGCTCAAGCGCGCTGGCGGGGGAGCCTACTTCGAAGAGCTGTTGGCGCGGATCCGCGACATCCGCTCTTCAGAGAAGGTCTTCTGGCGCAAGGTGCTCGACATCTACGCCACCAGCATCGACTACGACCCGGGCGTCGACAATTCGAAGCTGTTCTTCCAGACCGTGCAGAACAAGATGCACTGGGCCGCCCATGGCCACACTTCGGCCGAGATCATCGTCGCCCGCGCCGACGGCACGAAGCCGAACATGGGGCTCACCTCCTGGTCGAGCGAAGCGCCGCGGAAGGCCGATGCGTCGGTCGCCAAGAACTACCTGGCCGCTGACGAGCTGGAGGCCCTCAATCGGATCGTCACCGCCTACCTTGAATTCGCCGAGGTACAGGCCCTCAATCGGCGCCCGATGCACATGGCCGACTGGAACACCAAGCTCGACGATTTCCTCAAGCTGTCCGACCGGGAACTCCTTAGCCACGCTGGCAGCGTGTCGCGGGAGACGGCCGTGGCCAAGGCGGAGCAGGCGTACGACCAGTTCTCCGAGGCCAGGGCTATCCTGGCGTCACCAGTCGAGCGCCACTTCGAGGAGGCCGTCGGCGCGGTACAGCGGCTGGCCAAGAAGCAGGTTCGCCCAGCCCGGCCGAAGAAGCACCCGCCAAAGGGGAGGTGAGTCGTGCGCCCATGCCAGACCTTCGATGAACAGGGTCGCCAGGCCCGCGGGTTGGGGGCTGGCCGATGACGCCCACTGAACCTGACGCGACCACCCCTGAACTGCGGAAGCTCCCCAGGGCCGACCGGCTCCTGCTGGCGGCCGAGCGCGCCGGCCTGCTGGTCCGGCTCGGCCACGCGCCGGTGATGGAGGCGATCCGGGCCGAGCTCGAGGGGCGCCGGGTCACGGTGCTGGCCGGGGCGCCCTGCCCCCCGGCCGAGGAGATCGAGGCGGCGCTGCTGGCTCGGCTGGCCGCCGGCGTCCCGGGGGCGCTGCGGCGGGTCATCAACGCCACCGGCGTGATCCTCCACACCAACCTGGGGCGAGCCCCGCTCTCGCCGGCCACCGCCGACGCCATGGCCGCCGCCGCCGAGGGCTACTCGACGCTGGAGTTCGACCTGGACCAGGGCGAGCGCGGCGACCGGCACCACCACGCCGCGGCGGCGCTCTGCCGGCTCACGGGAGCCGAGGATGCGGTGGCAGTCAACAACTGCGCCGCGGCGGTGCTGCTCTCGCTGGCCGCCCTCTCCGGCGCCCGCCCCTCGGGCCAGCCGCCCGGCGGGGCCTCCCCGGAGTTGCCCGCGCCCGGCTTGCCGGAAGTGCCCGCACCCGGCTTGCCGGAAGTGATAGTGAGCCGCGGCCAGCTCATCGAGATCGGCGGCGGCTTCCGCATCCCCGACGTGCTGCGCCGCTCCGGCGCGGCGCTGGTCGAGGTCGGCACCACCAACCGGACCTACCTCGCCGACGTCGAGGAGGCGCTCACGCCGCGGACCCGCGCCCTGCTCTCGGTCCACCGCTCCAACTTCCGGCTCGACGGCTTCGTGACCGAGCCGACCCTGGCCGAGCTGGTGGCGCTGGCGCGGCGGCGCGATCTCTGGGTGGTCGACGACCTCGGCTCGGGGACGCTGCTGCCGACCGCCCCTTATGGTTTGGCCGCCGAGCCGACCGTGTCCGAGCGGGTCGCGAGCGGCGTCGACCTGGTCTGCTTCTCGGGCGACAAGCTGCTGGGCGGGCCACAGGCCGGGCTGATCGTGGGGCGGGGCCCGGCCGTGGCGCTGGTGAAGCGCCACCCGCTGCTGCGGGCGCTGCGGCTCGACAAGGTGGCGCTGGCCGGCCTCTCGGCGACGCTGGCCAGCTACGAGCGCGGCGAGGCGCTGCGCGAGCTCCCGATCTGGCGGGCCATCGCCCGGCCGCTCGACGAGCTGGAGGCGACGGCGCGCCGCTGGCTGCTGCGGACGGCGGCGGTCGCTCCCCGGGCCGAGGTGCGGCGGGGCGAGTCGGCGGTGGGGGGCGGGACGCTGCCGGGCGAGACGCTGCCGACCTGGCTGCTGGCGCTCCCCTGCCCCGATCCGGCGGCGCTGCTGGCGGCGCTGCGCCGTGGGCCGGTGCCGGTGGTGGCCCGCATCTCCGACGGGGCGGTGCTGCTCGACCCGCGCACCGTGCTCGACGGCGAGGAGGCTGGGCTGCTGGAGTCGCTCGAGGCGGCGCTGCGTGGATAGGGCCCGCTCGGGGTCCGGGCGAGCGGCTCCGATCGGCGAACCAGAGGCGTAGCTCAGCACCGCCCGACCCCCACCGCGCGGTCAACGCTGAAGCCGTCCCGGCCTTACGGATTGAACCGGTACCCCACCCCGCGCACCGTCTCCAGGTGGCGCGGGTCCTCGGCGTCGTCGCCGATGTGGGCGCGCAGCCGGGCCACGAAGTTGTCGACGGTCCGCGCCGTGCCGAAGTAGCGCGAGCCCCAGACCGATTCCATGAGCTGCTCGCGCGAGAAGACCCGGTCCGGGTGGGTGACGAAGTAGAGCAGCAGGTCAAACTCTCGGGTGGTCAGGTCGAGCGGCCTGCCGTTGGCGGTGGCCCGCCGCGCCTGCAGGTCGACCTCGATCGGCCCGGCCTTCTTGACGCTGCGGACCTCGCCGGTCTCGCCCCTGGCCCGGCGGCGCCGCAGCAGCGCCCCGATGCGGGCCAGCAGCTCCTTCAAGCTGAAGGGCTTGACCATGTAGTCGTCGGCCCCGAGCTGCAGGCCGGCCACCTTGTCGGTCTCCTGCCCCTTGGCCGAGAGGATCAGCACCGGCAGGTCGGCGTCGTCCCGGCGCAGCTCGCGGATCAGCTCCAGCCCGCCCAGCCGCGGCAGCATGACGTCGACCACCAGCAGGTCGAAGCGCTCGCTCCTCGCCAGCTGCAGCCCGGTCTCGCCGTCCGCGGCGGAGCGGACCGCGTACCCCTCCATGGTCAGGTTGAGCTGCAGCCCGCGAAGGATGGAGGGGTCGTCCTCGATGACCAGGATGCGCTCGCTCACGGCGTGGTCTCCGCGGCCGGCAGGGTGATGGAGAAGGCGGCGCCGCGGCCCACCTCCGAGCTGACGGCGACCTTGCCGCCGTGGGCGCCGACGATGTGCTTGACCATGGCCAGCCCCAGCCCGGTACCCTCGATGGAGCGCTGCAGCGGATCGCGGGCCCGGTAGAACTTGTCGAAAATGCGCTTCTGGTCCGGACCGGAGATGCCCGGGCCGTTGTCGGCCACCGTGATCACCACCGCAGGGCCGTCGCGCTCGGCGCTCACCGTGATGCGCTTCTCCGGACCGGTGTACTTGAGGGCGTTGTAGAGCAGGTCGAGCAGGGCGCCGCTCAGCGCGCCGCGGTCGGCCACCACCTCGGGCAGGTCGCCGCCGAAGTCGCGGGTCAGCGCGACCGGGTGGGTCAGCATCTGCGGCTCGAAGGCGTGGAGGGCGTCCTCGATGATGGGGAGCACCAGCTGGCGCTCCAGGTCGAAGCGCCGCTTCCCCGACTCCATGCGGGCCCAGTCGAGCAGCCGGTTGATGAGGGTGGAGAGCCGGGCGGTCTCGTCGGCGATGATCCCGAGCGCCTCGGCGCGGCGGGCGTCGTCGGTGAGCCGGCCCATCTGCAGGGTCTCGACGAACATGCGGATCGAGGTGAGCGGGGTGCGCAGGTCGTGCGACACCTTGTTGACGAAGTCTGTCTGCAGCCGGGCCACCCGGGCCTCGCGCTGCACCACGATGAGGGTGGCGGCGCTGCCGGCCACCGTGGTGGCCACCAGGGTGAGGATCAGCGCACCGAAGACGTAGTCGCGCGGCGCCGCGCCGAAGACCAGGATCAGCACGCCCACCGTCAGCATGAGGGCGGCCGGGATGAAGACGAAGCCGATGATCAGGGGCAGGATGCGGCGCACGGGGTGCCGGCAGTCTAGCGGATGCGCGGGCCGCTGGCATGCGAAGGCCGGCGAGCCCCTGGGGACTCGCCGGCCGGATCCACCCGCGGACGGGTGGTGAAGCCAGGCGGCTCGCTACCTGGTGAAGCCGCTCACGTGCGAGATGGTGGTGTCCATCACCTCGTACTCGAAGCTCGGGTTGTGGACGCCGCGGCTGGCGTCATCCTGCACCAGCACGGTGTTCCAGAGCGCCTTGGCGATGACCGGGTTGAAGCCGGTGGCCGAGACGGTGCCGTCCTTGGTGGTGTCGGTGAAGACGATCCCGGGCGCGCCGGCCAGGTAGCCGGTGCAGTTGGCCGAGATGGCGTCGACCATCGTGCAGCCCTGCACCAGCCCCCCGTTGTTGGGATCGGTGAGGAAGGCGTCCTGGCCGGTCTTGTTGGCGATGAAGTAGCGCAGGGTGGTGGCGCCGACGGTGACGTCCACCATGCCGCTCCGGTTGGCCACCAGCGCCGCCGTGGTCCCGGCGGGGATGACGTCGGCGTACTTGAGGCGGAGGATGGCGTTGCCCACCGCGGCCTTGGTCGCGAACAGGCGGCCGTCGAAGGCCCCCTGGATCGACTCGGTGCTGTAGGAGGTGTGGCACCTGTTGCAGAGGTCCGGCGTGGCCTTGAAGTCATGCCGCGTCTGCCCCTCCATCCCCAGGACCTTGTCGTAGTCGGTGAGCACCATGTGGCAGGTCACGCAGGTGTCGGTGATGTAGGAGTGGCGCGAGCGGGTGGTCGGGCTGTTGTACCGGTGGGCTCCGAGCCAGTAGGCGTTGCGTCCCATCAGCACGTCACCCTGGGCGGCCTCATGCGGCGCGCCGTAGCTGGTCAGGTTGCCGTAGCGGATGTCGCCGTCCTCGTGCAGGTAGGGGCCGGCCGGGATGGCCGGCGGACCGGTGACGGCGGCCGAGTAGCCCTGTCGGCTGTTGTGGCAGGAGATGCAGAGCGCGCCCTTGCCGACGCCGGCGGCCTTGAAGCCGGAGGGCAGCATCCAGGTCTCGCCCTCGACGGGGCCGACCGCCGAGAGGTTGTTCCACTCCACCTTGCCGGCCTCACCCTCGCCGTGCGAGTCGTGGCAGGCTTGGCAGCTGATGGGCTCGGCGTTGGTGACCCGCAGGTCGGCCGGCAGGACGGTCAGGCCGCGGTTGCCGTTGGCGGTGGGCAGGATCTTCCGGTAGGCCTTGAAGCCCTGGGCGCTGTGGCAGCAGGCGCAGGTGTTGGCCAGCGTGTTGTCGGGGTTCGAGTTGAAGGTGAAGGTGGCGTAGCTGGAGTGGCCGCTGTTGAGCCACTGCGGGTACCGGCCGTGGCGCGGCGCCCGGGCGTGGCAGGTGGCGCAGAGGTTGGCCGAGTAGCTGACCCGGGGGCCGACCGACGCGCCGTTGGAGGTGGTGTGCCTGGCGGTCTGCGGGCCGTGGCAGTTCTCGCACTGCACGCCGGCGAGCTTGGCGGGGGCCGGGTACCTGGTCCAGAAGTCGGCCTCGGCGTTCAGGTCACCCTGGAGCGGCGAGAAGAGGACGTTGGCGGCGGTCATGGCGTCGGCGAAGCCGGAGGCGCCCTTCAGCCCGATGCCCACCGTGTGGCACGGGGTGCAGGAGGCGGTGTAGTGGCCGTCGGGGAGCGGCTCCATGATTCCGGCGTACATGACCTGCTTGTGGCCGGTCTTGAGCCACGGGGTGAACTGGTCGCCGACGAGCCCGGTCGAGGTGTGGCAGGCGAGGCAGGCGGCGCTGGCCGTCCCCGGGCCGTCCATGGCGCCCGTGAAGCCACCTGCGGTGATGGTGAACCGGAGGATGTTGCCCTCGCTGACGGCGTAGTCACCGGCGCTGGTGGGCGTGAAGTCGGGGTACGGCGAGGTGGCGTCGTTGAGGACCACGTTGGATCCGGACGGCCCGGCCAGCGACCAGCTCCAGCTCGACTTCTGCGTGAACAGGTAGTTGCCGGCGGCGGTCTTGAAGGGGTACTGGCCCTGCAGGATGACCGGGGAGTTGAGCGGCACGCTGGCCAGGCCGGTGGTGGGGACGGCGGGGATGACGGCGGCCACGCTGACAGCGGCGGTGTAGACCTTGCCGTTGATGGTGACGTCGACCTTCAGCTGGGTGGTGTTCCCCTGCCCGACCGCCTGGTCGTAGGAGAGCGGGACCACCTGGTAGCGGTCGATGTTGATGGGCGGCTCGTCGGGGTTGGCCTTGTAGGTCGGCGCGGCCAGCTCGACCACGTGCTTCTTGAACTCCGCGGCCGAGGCCAGCGTGGCCTTCGGGGTGGCCGAGGTGGCGCTGTCGAAGGTGACCGCCGGGCCGGAGACCACCGCCCACTGGTAGGTCCTGGTGGCGCTGGCGAGCGAGGCGTCGAAGACCAGCACGTTGGCGGCCAGCGAGACCTGCGTCCCCGGGACCACCGGCGAGGTGGTGTCGGTGCGCCGGGCGCTCACGGCCACCGGGCCGGTCGGGTTGAGCGCGATGTTCAGCGTGACGGTCCTGGTCGGCTGGAGGTCGACCGACTGGGAGAAGGAGCGGTAGCCGCTCGCCGCGATGGTGACGGTCCGCGCGCCGGTCGGTATGGCCAGCGAGTAGGCACCGGCGGCGTCGGTGGTCGTCGAGAGCAGGTCGGTGCCGACCGGTACGGTAACATTGGCCTGCGCGACCTTGTTGCCGTAGGTGTCGCTGACCACGCCTGCCAGCGTGCCGTACGCGGTGGCGTCGGCGCCGGCCGGGCCGGTGGCACCGGTCGGCCCCGTCGATCCGGTGGCACCGGTCGACCCGCCGGCCCCGTTCGCACCGGCCGCACCGTCACTGCCGGTGCAGCCCGTGATCAGCATGACGCTCGCCAGCAGGATTCCTCCAGCCCGCTTCAACATGGAATGCATTGCAGTTCCCCCGGGAAGGCTGCGCGCAGATTGCGCTTCAGCGAATCTGCCATCAATTGTCCGGGTCAATGCCTTTTCAAACAGAACATTCGGGGACCCTCGGGATTGTCCGTGAATCCGGTCGGTTGAGAGGGGCGCCAAGAAGTCGCATCCCGGGAACGCCGCCTGGTCGTCTAGACATGAAGTGGAACCATTTGTAATCACTGTATAGTTGTCAATCTTTGCTCAACGTGAACGCACCCTGTGCGGACCGCCGCAGGGCCACCCTGGCGGTGCGCGTCAATCGTCCGCGCTCCGGTCGGGTTGCTGCGTCAGATTGGCCTCATTGAGTCTTGATGGCGGTCATGCCATTGACGCCATTTGACGCATCATTGGAGCACCAACGACCCTGCCTGCGTCATGGTGTCACGCACGGGGGGGGGAGGGCTTGCCTGCCCTGCTCGCCCGGGCCGTGGGCGGGACCCAGCAGGTGGACGGCGCGCCGCCGCCAGTTCAGCGGGCGCTGCCGGCTCCGCCGCGACGGACCCGCCGCGGCCGGGCCGCCACCTCGTGGATCGACTCCCGGGTGACGTAGGCGGTGCCGTGGAAGAGGGCCACCGCCGCCCCCTTGGCGTCGCGCACCGTGACCTCGACGCGGGAGAGGCGGGCCGAGCGCGAGACCTCGAGCGCCGTGGCGGTGAGCGTGCCGCTCCTCGTGGCCGCCAGGAAGGAGATGGAGACGTCGATGGCCAGCGCCACCGGCCCATGGCTGTTGCAGGCCACCGCGAAGGCGAAGTCGGCCAGCGTGAAGATGGCACCGCCCTGGGCCACGTCCACGCCGTTCATGTGATCGGGCCGCAGCGTCATGCGGGCCACGCTTCGCCCCGGGCCGCAGTCGACGAGTCGGATGCCGGCGCCGGCGGCGAAGCGGTCGCGGCCGAAGAAGCGCCGCAGGAAGGCTGGGGTGGGGACGGCCGGCGGGGGCGCGCCCGGACCGCGGCGGCGGGTACCCGGTGCGGGCTTCGGTGCGGGCGCGGGCTTCGGGGTGGGCATGGGCCGGTTGACGCTGCCATGGCGGCGGGACCTGCCGCAAGGCAACCCCGCCGGGGGGACGCTCAGTAGAACGTCCCGCCGCTCTTCGCCTTCTCCAGGAAGAGCGGCGCCGGCGTGAAGCGGTCGCCGTGCTGCTGGCGCAGCCGCTCCAGCTTCTCCACCACCACCCTGGCCCCGAGTGCGTCGGCCAGGCGGAACGGCCCGCCTCGGAAGGGCGGGAAGCCGATGCCGAAGACCGCCCCGATGTCGCCGTCGCGCGGGCTGCGGATGACGCCGTCACCGAGCGCCCGGGCCGCCTCGTTGACCAGCGCCAGCACCAGCCGCTCGGCCAGCTCGGTCCGGTCGAAGCGCTGCCGCCCCTTCCCACCGGGGAGCAGGGCGTAGACGGTCTCGTCGACCACCTTCTTCTTCCCCTCGCCGTAGGTGTAGAAGCCGCGGCCGTTCTTGCGGCCGAGCCGGCCAGAGGCCAGGACCGCCTCGAGGGCCTCCGGCGGCTTCATCCGGTCGCCGTAGCCGGCGTGGAGGATCGTGCTCACCTTGGCGCCGACATCGATGCCGACCTCGTCGAGCAGGGTGATGGGCCCCACCGGGTAGCCATAGGCCACCAGCGCGGCGTCGAGCTCGTCGATGGCCGCCCCCTCGGTGAGCAGCCAGGCCGCCTCGTTCATGTACGGACCGAGCACCCGGTTGGTGTAGAAGCCCGGCACGTCGCCGACGATGATCACCGTCTTGCCCTGCTTCTTGCCGACCGCACAGGCGGTGGCGATCACCTCGGGCGCGGTGCGCGGCGTGGGGATGATCTCCAGCAGCGGCATCTTGTTGACCGGCGAGAAGTAGTGCATTCCGATGACCGCCTCGGGCCGGGCGGCGGCGCTGGCGATCTCGGCGATGGGAATCGACGAGGTGTTGGTGGCGAAGATGCCGCGAGGGTTGATGGCCTCGAAGGCCTTGAGCATCTCCTGCTTGAGCGTGAGGTCCTCGAAGACCGCCTCGATGAGCAGGTCGACCTGCTCGAGCCCCTCCCAGCCGGTGCCGGCGGTGATCAGCCGCATGGCGGCGTCGCGGTCGAGCCGCTCCATCGACTTGCGCTTGACCCGCTCGGCGAAGATCCCGCCGACGCTGGCCAGCCCCTTGGCCGCCGCGGCGTCGTTCTGCTCGCGGACCCGCACTGGCAGCCCGGCGTTGACGGTGACGTAGGCGATGCCGCTGCCCATCAGCCCCCCGCCCAGCACCCCGACCCGCGCCACCGGCCGTGCCTTGACGGCCGCGTCGGCCACGCCGCTCTCGCGCTTCATGGCGGTCTGGGCGAAGAAGATCTCCACCAGCCGCTTCGAGACCTCGCTCACCGCCAGCTTGCCGAAGGCCGTGGCCTCGGCGGCCAGGCCGGCCGCCATCCCCTGGGCGGCGCCGACCTTGATCGCCTCCAGCGCCAGCTCCGGCGCGGGGTAGTTGCCGCGGGTCTTCTTGAGGAGCTGCTCTCTGGCCTTCGAGAAGAGCACCGACCGGCCGAAGGGGTTCGACTCGAGCAGCAGCGCTTGGGCCGCCAGCATCCCCGATGGCTTGCGCGGCATGGGGCGCCGCGGCTTCAGGGTGCCGTCGGCCAGGGCCCGGGCCCGCTCGACCGCCACCCGCCGGAGGATGGGGGCCGGACAGGCCTCGTCGATGAGGCCGAGGGCCAGCGCCTTCCTGGCCTTGACTGTCTTGCCGGCCAGGATCAGGTCGAGGGCGTTGGCGATGCCGATGAGGCGCGGCAGCCGCTGCGTCCCGCCCGCCCCCGGCAGCAAGCCGAGCTGCACCTCGGGGAGGCCGAGCGTGGTCTTCGAATCGTTGGCGGCGACGCGGTAGGTGCAGGCCAGCGCCCACTCCAGACCGCCGCCCAGGCAGGCGCCGTGGATGGCGGCCACCACCGGCTTGCCGTAGGCCTCGAGCCGATCGAAGCCGGCCTGGCCCTGGCGAGAGAGATCCTCGGCCTCGGCGGTGCTGGTGACCGCCTGGATCATCTCGATTTTGGCCCCGGCGATGAAACCCTCGCGCTTGCCGGAGGCGAGCACGATGGCCTTGACGCTGGCGTCCTTCTCGAAGCGGGTGAGGAGCGCGTCGAACTCGGCGCCGACGTCGGGGGAGAGGGTGTTGACGCTCTCGCCGGGCAGGTCGAGCAGCAGCGTGGCGACGCCGCCTTCGAGCTCGATCGTGAAGAACTTCAGCGCAGCCGTGGTCATGGTGGTGGTCTCCGGACGGGCGGGTGCGCTACTCGCGCTCAAGCACCACCGCCGCGCCCAGCGCGCCGGCGGCACAGATGGTGAGCAGGGCGTACTGCTTCCTGCGCCGCCGCAGCTCGTGCAGCGTCTGGGTGAGCATGCGGGCGCCGGTGGCGGCGAAGGGGTGGCCGAGCGCGATCGAGCCGCCGTTGACGTTGAGCCGGGCCGGGTCGATCTCCCCGAGCGGCGCTGGGCGGCCCAGCTCCTTCTCGGCGAAGGCCTTGCTGGCGAAGGCCTGCAGGTTGGAGAGCACCTGGGCTGCGAAGGCCTCGTGCATGTCGACGAGGTCCATGTCCTGCAAGGTCAGCCCGGCCCGGTCGAGGGCGATGGGGGCGGCGTAGGCCGGCCCCTGCAGCAGCTGGTCCCTCGGGTCGAGGCCGGCGTACGCGTAGCTGCGGATGTAGCCGAGCGGCGTCAGGCCCAGCGCCCTGGCCTTCTCCTCCGACATGACGATGAGCGCGGCGGCGCCGTCGGTGAGCGGCGAGGCGTTTCCCGCCGTGATGGTGCCGTACTTCCGGTCGAAGACCGGTTTCAGCGCCGAGAGGGCCTCGAGGGTGGTGTCGGCGCGGACGATGTTGTCCTTCTGCGAGACCCGGTCGAAGCGCGGCGGCACGGCCACGTGCATGACCTCGGCGTCGAACTTGCCGGCGGCCCAGGCTGCGGCGGCGCGGGTGTGCGACTGGACCGAGAGTTCGTCCTGGGCGCGGCGGCCGATGCCGTTCTTCTGCGCCATCTGCTCGGCGCTCTGGCCCATGGAGAGGCCGGTGGTCGGCTCCACCAGCGCCGGCGGCTCGGGGCGGAGGTCGGCGAGCTTGAGCGAGGTGATGATGGAGAGCCGCTGCGCCAGGGTGCGGGCCTTGGAGAGCTCGACCAGCTTCTGGGCCAGGCGATGCGAGGCGAAGATGGGGGCGTCGGAGATCGACTCGGCGCCGCCGGCGATGGCGCAGTCGGAGTGGCCCAGCGCGATCTGGTCGGCGGCGCTGGTGGCGGCCTGCAGCGAGGTGGCGCAGGCGCGGGCCACGGTGTGGGCCTCGACCGAGCGCGGCAGCTGCGAGCGCAGCACCATCTCGCGGCCGATCAGGGTCACCAGCTTGGAGGGGACCACCTGCCCGAAGATCACCGAGTCGAAGGTGCCGACCGGGAGGCCGGAGCGCGCCACCAGCTCGTTGACGACCAGCGCGCCGAGGTCGATGGCGGAGAGGTCGCGGAAGTCGGTGCCGGCCTTGACGAAGGGGGTGCGCAAGCCTGCGATGACCGCCGCGCGGCGGCCGGGGCGGGGGGAGTCGATTGTGGCCATGTGGACCCTCGTTGACTCTGGAATCGGTCTGGAGTCCGTCCTCTGTAGTCGGTCTCGACGAAGCCCGTCAACCCAAGAGCGCCGTTTCTTCCCTTGCGCCCACCGGTCGCCCGGCCCAGCATCCCTCCATGAAGCGGAGCCGTGAGCTGAGACCGCTCTCGTCGGAGCATCATCAGGCGCTGCTGGTCGCCTTCCAGCTCAAGAAGTCGCTGGAGGGCCACCCCGAGGCGGCCGGTGCCCCGCGCGACCTGCCCGGCCTGGTGTCGCTGGTCCGGCGCTTCGAGGCCCAGGTCTTCGCGTCGCACGCCGCGGCCGAGGAGGCGCTGCTGGGCGAGCACCTCTCCGCCGCCGATCGGAACCGCCTGGCGGCCGAGCACGTCGAGCTCAAAGGGCTGGTCGAACACGCCCGCACCGCGGCGCCGGGCGATCAGCGGGCCGTCCTGGCCGCCTTCGCCGACCTGCTGGAGCGCCACGTGCGCTGGGAGGAGCGCGAGCTCTTCCCGTACGCCGAGTCACACCTCGACGCCGCCTCGCTGGCCGCCATCGGCGCTGAGCTGGAGCGCCGCCTGGTGCTGGCAGGGCAAGGGACCCGCCCGGCGCGGCGGTAGCTCGGCTCCCGGCTCCCGGCCCGGGCCGGTGCGCGGGCCCGGGCCCGCGCCGTTGCGTGCGCGGTCGCTGGGCCGTACCGTGAGCGCACCGTGATCGAGGTCCGCCAGCTCAGCAAGCACTACCAGGTCCACCAGCGCCAGCCCGGCCTCGGCGCCGCCCTGGCCTCGGTCTTCCACCGCACCTACCAGACCGTCAAGGCCGTCGACGGCATCTCCTTCACGGTGCGCGAGGGAGAGCGGATCGGCTTTCTCGGCCCCAACGGTGCCGGCAAGACCACCACCCTGAAGACCCTCTCCGGCCTGCTCCACCCCACCTCCGGCGAGGTGAGCGTGGCCGGCCGCCGCCCCCAGCTCCGCGAGCCGGACTTCCTCAACTCGATCACGCTGGTGATGGGGCAGAAGCAGCAGCTCATCTGGGACCTGCCGCCGGCCGAGACCTTCGCCCTCAACCGGGCCATCTACGACATCCCCCACCCGGTCTTCGCCGAGACGGTGCGCGAGCTCTCGACGCTGCTGGAACTAGGCGACCTCGTCAACCGGCCGACCCGGCAGCTCAGCCTCGGCGAGCGGATGAAGTGCGAGCTGGCGGCGGCGCTGCTGCACCGGCCGCGGGTGCTCTTCCTCGACGAGCCGACCATCGGGCTCGACGTCTCCATGCAGGCCACGGTGCGCGGCTTCATACGCGCCTACAACGAGCGGTTCGGCGCCACCGTGATCCTCACCAGCCACTACATGGAGGACGTGGTGCAGCTCTGCCCGCGGGTGGTGGTGATCGACAAGGGGCAGCTGATCCACGACGGCGACCTGCGACAGCTGACGCTGCGGCTCAAGCCGGACAAGCGCATCTCGCTGCGCTTCTCCGGGGCGGCGCCGGCGCCGGCCGACCTGGCCCGCTTCGGCGCGGTGGTCTCGGCCGACGGCGTCCAGGCGGTAGTCCAGGTGAAGGCCGAGGAGGTGGCGGCCGTGGTCGGGGCGCTGCTGGCGGCGCTGCCGGTCGCCGACCTGACCGTCGAGGACCCACCGCTGGAAGAGGTGATGAAGGAGCTCTTCAGCCGGGGGAAGGCGGCGGCGGGGTAGAGGGGGGGGGCCGAGGGGTTGCTGGCTGCGCGGTGGGCGGGCGGTTCCGCTCGTCGGGCGAGAAGCGCCGCGAAGAGTGAGCTTGGGATTGATTGCGGCCGTGCGGTTTTCGGCCTGCCTGTACCCAAATGGCCGCATTCGGGACTTGACGCGTTTTGCGCTCATTTCACGTTCGGGAACTGAGTCTTTACGTGAATGGCCCTGTAGCGGGCCCTGCTCGCCCCTCCCGCGCGCTTGGCGGCTCCGGCAGGGGTCGCGCGGGGTCGGTCGCGAACGCCGCGCCTGGGTCGTCTGCGTGCGTTTGGCAGGGTCCGAAATTGTCGTGAGACGATCGCCGCATGAACTCACACGCGCACCCGACCTCTTCCTCGGCCGCGGCTTTGATGCACGGAGCGGCCTCCCCTTCTCTCGAACTCCTGGAAGCACGGCAGCTCCGCGATGAGCTCAAGACTCTCCTCCGCACGGAACGGGTCGCCATGGCCGACTTCCTGGTGGCACTGGCCGACTTCGACCGGCGGCGTGGCTGGGAGCCGCTGGGCCATGGCAGCCTCTTCGGCTTCCTGAACGTCGAGCTGGGTTTGTCGAAGGGTGCGGCCTTCGTTCGCTCCTCGGCGGCCCGGCTCATCCAAACCTTCCCCGACGCGCTGGTCCCGCTGAGGGACGGGCGCCTGTGCCTCTCGAGCGTGTCAGAGCTGGCCCGCGTCGCCACGCAGGACAACTTCGCCGCCATGCTGCACTCCCGACGCCGGTTGACTCCGAGTCGGTTCGTGCGCACGAACTCGATTTGACCCACCCCGCGCGGGTCGCCGTTCCGCGCGACGACGTCGAGCCGCTCACCGCGGACCTGCGCCGGCTCCACGTCACGGTCAGCCGGGAGGCCAATCTTCGGGTCGTCTGCCACTCGCACAACGCCCTGGCGGCGCGGCAGGTCTTCGGGGCGCGCTTGACGGAAAGGTACTCGCGCGGACGAGGGGACGGGGCTCGGAAGAACTGAAGTAGGTCCCCGTTTGGGCGAGGTGCGAGACCAGCAGCAGTGGCAGGCCATCCTCGTTGGAGGCGACCGGGACCAGCGAGCCGTAGGGGATGCCGGCCGGCTCCAGGCCGGTGGTGGAGAGCAGGCCGTGCCTCGCCTCGCGCACCAGCTTTCGGACCGCCTCGGCCCGTTCGGATCTCGTCGCCATCGACGCTCCTCCCGGGGCAGCTGGTCGCCCCTTCGGGATCTCTAGCAGGGGGGCGTCGAGGCCGCTCGCCTGCTCAGCGCCCCACCGGCCTGCGCTTCACGCCCACCTCGACCCAGACCTCGAGCAGCTGGCGCGCCACCAGCACCGCCTTCTCCAGCCCCTCCACCGCCAGCCACTCGGTCGGCCCGTGGAAGTTGTGACCACCGGCGAAGACGTTGGGAGTCGGCAGCCCCATGGCGGTGAGGCGCGAGCCGTCGGTGCCGCCGCGGATCGGCACCCAGCGCGGCTTCACGCCGGCCCGCCGGGTCGCCTCCTCGAGCGCATCGGCCACCTCCGGCTCCGCCGCCAGCCGGTCGCGCATGTTCCGGTAGCTCGGCTTCACCTCCAGCTCGAGGCGGGCGCCGGGGTGGAGCGGCCTCACCTCCTTGAGGATCGCCTCCAGCAGCTTCTTCTGCTGCCTCAGCCCGGCCTCGTCGAAGTCGCGCAGCAGCAGCTTGACGCTGGCCAGCGCCTCCTCGCCCCCGGCGCTGTGCGGGTGGATGAACCCCTCATGCCCCTCGGTCCGCTCCGGCGAGAGGTCGCGCGGCAGCCGCACGATGACGTCGGCCAGCACCCGCAGCGCGTTGACCATCACCCCCTTGGCCTCGCCGGGGTGGATGTTTCGGCCGTGGACGGTGATGGTGGCGCCGTCGGCGCTGAAGGTCTCCTTGTTGAGCTCGCCCACGGTGCCGCCGTCGAAGGTGTAGGCCACGTCGGCGCCGAAGCGCTCCAGGTCGAAGTAGGCGGTGCCGCGCCCCACCTCCTCGTCGGGCGTGAAGGCGATCTGCACGTCGCCATGCAGCGGCGCCCCGGGCCCGGTGAGCTGCTCGGCCAGCGTCATGATGGCGGCGATGCCGGCCTTGTCGTCCGCGCCCAGCAGCGTGGTGCCGTCGGAGGTGACGATGGTCTTGCCCACCTGCCCCTTCAGCTCGGGGTTCTCCCGGGCCCGGATCACCACCTCCGGGTTCCCCGGCAGCTTGAGGTCGCCGCCCCGGTAGGTGAGGACCTGCGGCTTGACCCTGGCTCCGGAGGCCGACGGCGAGGTGTCGAGGTGGGCGATGAGGCCGACCCGCGGCACCTTCCCCCGCGCCAGGTGGTCCTTGGGCAGGTTGGACGGGACGGTGGCCATCACGTAGCCGTGGGCGTCGAGGGTCACCCGCTTGAGTCCCATCCCCTTGAGCTCGGCCATCAGCAGCCGGGCCAGGTCGAGCTGCTTGCTGGTGCTCGGCACCTGCACCACGTCCTCGGCCGACTGGGTGTCGATGACGGCGTAGCGGAGGAAGCGGTCGAGCGCGGACTCTCTGCGGGTGGTGGACTCCCTGCGGGGCGCGGACTCTCTGCGGGTGGCAGGCTTCACGGTGAGGTGTTCCCCTCCGGCGCGGCGCGCCGGCTGACGTAGTAGACCCCCAGTGACAGGAGGGTGAAGGCGAGCAGGCCGAGCCAGTTGGACCAGCCGGCCAGCGCCGGTCCGATCCCCGGCAGGGTGGTCAAATCGGGCACGAAGCTGGTCCCGGTCCGATCCTCGATGAACTTGAGCACCGCGGCCAGGACCCCGACCAGCGCACCGCCGGCGATGAAGCCGGAGGCGATCAGCGTCCCCTGGTCGTAGCGGGCGGTGGTCACCGCGGCATCCTTCGAGGAGCGGCGCAGCAGCCAGGCCACGCCGGCGCCGACCACCAGCGGCGAGTTGAGCTCCATGGGCAGGTACATGCCGAGGGCGAAGGCCAGCCCGGAGACGCCGCAGAGCTCCACCGCCACCGCGAAGACCGCGCCGACGCCGTAGAGGAACCAGGGCGCCCCTTCGCTCCCCATCACCCCGCGCAACACCGCCGCCATGGCGTTGGGCTGCGGAGCCGGCAGCGCGGCCGGGTGGGCGGCGTCGGGCGTGAAGCCATAGACCTGCGCCATCAGGATGATCACCGCGGTGGTGGCGGCCGAGGCCACCACCGACCCGAGGATGTTGGCGACCTCGATTGTGCGCGGGGTGGCGCCGAGCCAGTGGCCGATCTTGTACTGGGTCACCAGCGAGCCGCTCATGGAGAGGGCGGTGCAGACCACGCCGCCGATGAGGAGCGTCTGCAGCATGCCGCTGGGGCCCGAGAGCCCGAGCGCCGAGAGGGCCACCGCGGTGATGATCAGCGTGGTCAGCGTCATCCCGGAGATGGGCGTGATGGAGATGAGTGCGATGGCCCAGGCCGAGACCGCCGCGAAGAGGAAGGAGACGCCGAGCGTGAGCGCGGTGGCCACCAGCGCCAGCACCGTGGCCCGCGGCTCTGCGGCCAGCACCGAGAGCCGGAAGTAGCCGAAGATGGCCAGCCCGATCCCGGCGATGCCGAGCAGGTTGAACCACATGGGCAGCGCCCGGTCGGTCCGCTCGGTGGCCAGCGCCGCCCCGCCGCGCGCCATCCGCGCCACCTCGGCCACCGCCTGCCGCCCGGCCTGCGCGATGACCGGCGACATCTTGAGGATGGAGATGACCCCGGCGGCGAAGATGCCGCCGATGCCGATGGGCCGGACCCAGGTGGCGAAGATGGCCTCGGCCGGCATGCCGGCCAGCGGCGCGGTGGCCGGGGGAAGCACCCCGGCCAGGTGCGGGCCGAACCAGGCGAAGAGCGGCACCAGCGCGAAGAAGGAGACCATCGAGCCTGCCAGGATGATGGCCGCGTAGTCGACCCCCATGATGTAGCCGAGGCCGAAGATGGCGGCCGAGGTGTTGAGGGAGAAGACGGCGCGGGTTCTCTCGGTGAAGCCGGAGAGCGCGCCGATGGCGGCCGTGGAGAAGGTGTCGGAGAAGGCCTTGAGGGTCGGGCCGGCGAAGTCGTAGAGGGCCGCGGTCGCCGCCGACCAGGCCAGCACCACGGCGCTGCGGCCGCCGCGGCTGCCGGCCACCAGGATCTCGGTGGTGGCGCGCGCCTCCGGGAACGGCAGCTTGCCGTGCAGGTCGAGCGTGAAGTAGCGGCGGAACGGGGCCAGCAGCAGCACGCCGAGCACGGCGCCGAGCAGCGGGACCAGGAAGATCTGCCAGAAGGAGGAGCGCCCCTCCAGCCCGAGGATGTAGATGGCCGGCATCGTGAAGACCGAGCCGCCGGCGATGATCCCGGAGGTGGCGCCGATGGCCAGCACGTTGACGTTCTCGAGCATGGTCGAGGCCCGGCCCAGCGCCCGCGCCAGCACCGAGGAGAGCCCCACCGTGAGGATGGCGATGGGGATGGCCGACTCGATCCCCTGCCCCAGCTTGAGGACGATGTAGGTGGCGGCGGCCGAGAAGACTGCCGACCAGATCACCCCCTGCACGATGGTGCGCAGGGTGACTTCGGGCGGGGAGAGACCGGCCGGGGTGAGCGGCTGGTAGCGCTCGCCCGGCTCGAGCGGGCGGAAGGCGTTCTCGGGGAGGCCGCCGAGCGGCGCCGCGTCCGGTCCGGGCTCGATCTGCGTGGTCATGTCGGGTCGCCTCCGGTCAGGTCCTGGCCGGCGTGTCTCGCTTCACCGACGCGAACCAGAGGTAGAGGCAGAGCGCCGCGAAGGCCAGCAGGCTGACCGTCTGGGAGATCGACTCGGTGCCGTAGAACGGCAGCTTGATCCAGTCCTCGCTGAAGCCGGGGATCATCCGCAGCGCGGCGCCGAAGACGCCGCCCAGCGCCCCGCCGGCCAGCAGCCCCGAGGCGATGACGACGCCCCGCTCGCGCATGGTGCGCCCGGCGTCCCCGCCGATCCGCTCGGACTTCCGCGTCAGGAAGTGGGCGATGAACCCGCCCACCAGCGCCGGCGAGTTGAGCTCCAGCGGCAGGTACATGCCGAGCGCGAAGGTGAGCGCCGGGATGGAGAGCATCTCCATGATCACTGCGATGATCGCGCCGACGGCGAAGAGCAGGTAGGCGACCGGCTGGTGGCTCATGAAGCCCTCCACCAGCACCTTCATGAGCGAGGCCTGCGGCGAGGCCAGCACGGTGCGGGTGTCGCCGGGGGCCGCCTCGCCGAACTGGAAGTACTGGGCCAGCAGCACGATGGTGAGCCCCACCACCACCGCCGAGACCACCACGCCGAGGAACTTGACCCGCTCCTGGGCCCGCGGCGTCGAGCCGAGCCAGTAGCCGACCTTGAGGTCGGTGACGGTCTGGCCGGAGACCGAGAGCGCGGTGCAGACCATGCCGGCGATGGCCATGACGAAGAACATGCCGGTCCGGCCGGAGAGGCCGAACTCGAGCAGCACCACCGAGGAGACGATCACCGTCAGCATGGTCATGCCGGAGACCGGGTTGCGGGCGGTGGTGGCGATGGCGTTGGCGGCCACCGAGGTGAAGAAGAAGGAGAAGAGCAGCACCAGCCCGAGCCCGACCAGCAGCACCACGGCGCCGACCCCGAGGTTGCCGAGGAAGATGGCCACCCCCAGCGCCGAGACCACCACGCCGATGAGGATGGTCATCACCGAGACGTCGCGGTCGGTCCGCTCCAGCGCCTGCTCGCCGCCGGCCCGGAAGGCCTTGACGGCGATGGAGAAGGAGCCGACCACGATCTTGAGCGACTTCAAGATGCCGAAGATGCCGGCGGTGGCGATGGCGCCGACGCCGATGAGCCGGACGTAGCCGCGGAAGATCTGGTTGGCATCCATGCCCGCGATGGCCTTGGTGCCCGGGTAGACCGCCTCGGGGACGTGGCTGCCGACGAACCAGATGAGCGGCACCAGCACCAGGTTGGAGAGCACGCCGCCGGCGCAGAGCAGCAGCGACGAGCGCAGCCCCATGACGTAGCCGAGGCCGAGGATGAAGCCGAGAGCGTCGAAGGAGAGCGTCATCCTGGCCCTCTGGGCCAGGGCCTCCACGGCCGGGATGAACCGCAGGTCGACGGTCTCCTTCCAGACCTGGAAGGTGGTGACGAAGAAGTCGTAGGCCGCGGCGATGCCGGTGGCCTGCAGCAGGAGCGCCGCCTGCGAGCCGCCCTTCTCGCCGGTCACCAGCACCTCGGTGATGGCGGTGGCCTCCGGGTAGGGGAACTGGCCGTGGGTCTCGCGCACGAAGTAGCGGCGCAGCGGCAGCAGGAAGAGCACGCCCAGCATGCCGCCGGCAATGCAGATGAAGATGGTCTGCCAGGGGTGCGGGTCGAGCTTGAGGATGTAGAGGGCCGGCAGCGTGAAGACCGCCCCGGCCACCACCGAGCCCGAGACGCCGCCGATGCCGGTGATGATGACGTTCTCGAGCAGCGTGGAGCGCCGTGCGTAGACCCGCCCCAGGCCGATGGCCAGGATCGAGATGGGGATGGCCGCCTCCATCACCTGGCCGACCTTGAGGCCTGAGTAGGCCGAGGCCGCCGTGAAGATGACGCAGAGGAAGATGCCCCAGAGCACCGAGCGCCAGGTCAGCTCCGGCACAGCGGCGCTGGCCGGGACGACGGGCTGGTAAGTCTCGCCCGGGGCGAGCGGGAGGTAGGCGTTCTCGGGGAGCGATCTGGTCTCGGTGGCTTCCATCCGGTGTCGTCTCCTCGGGTCGCACGACCCGGTTGGAGGCGCACTCTAGCCGGGGGCGACGGCGGATCGACGTGATATCTGCGGCCACCTGATTTAAGGGTGTGGCCATGACCGACGAGACCCTGCTTACCAGGACCACCGCCACCGCCATCCTCGGCATCGACACCCTGTTCGGCGGGGACGTCCTCGACCCCTCCGGCACCGGGCGCTTCATCGCCGACAGCTGGTTCTCCGACGAGCCGCTTCCGGCCGCCTACACCCACCCGGCGGCGGCGGTGCTGCGCAAGGCCGGCGGCGTGGCCGCCAAGGCCCCCGACCTGGCCGCCCTCGACGCCTACCTCTCCGCCATCGACGTGGCCGCCGCGGTCAAGGAGCTCTCCCGCCTGGCCGGCGCGGTCGGCGGCCTGCGCGGCGCCTACCTGGCCGGCACCGCCGACAGCCTGCAGGCCATGTGGGAGCTGGGGCAGGAGCTGGTCGGCCGGGGGCCGAAGGTCGACTACGATCGCTGCGTCGTCACCTCCACCGGCAAGGCGCCGGAGCCGTCGAAGCCCGAGGCCAAGCGCCGGCGGGTGGCCGAGCTGCTGGCCAAGGCCGGCTACCGCTCCGGCACGCCGGAGGAGCTGCTGGCGGCGGTGGACGCCTGGCGCGGCGAGCGGCTGGTCCCGAAGAAGTCGATCGGCCAGCTGGCCGACGCCTTCATCGCCCAGCTCGACGAGGGGACGCGGCGCCACCTGGTGCCCCACCTGCCGGCCGCGCTCCGCGACGTGCCGCGCGCCAACATCACCTTCCTCCCCATCGCCGACGCCTGGTTCTCGGGCTCGATGAACTACGTCGGCCGGGCCCGCCACGCCGACGGCTCGCCGAAGTTCGAGGCCACCTACGAGATCAACGCCTCGCTGGAGATCTCGGTGCCGGAGTTCGCCCAGCTGGTGAGCCACGAGGTGGTCCCGGGCCACGTCACCAACTTCGCCTGGACCCAGGGGCTCTTCGTCGGCAAGCGGCTCGGCTTCGAGTCGACGGTGCTCACCATGAACACCCGCGGCGCTGCGCTCTCCGAGGGGATCGCCAAC
Source organism: Anaeromyxobacter sp. (assembly GCA_025360965.1). Lineage (GTDB taxonomy): Bacteria > Myxococcota > Myxococcia > Myxococcales > Anaeromyxobacteraceae > JADKCZ01. The sequence goes on from JANYBC010000259.1 coordinate 40,615, forward strand.
AACGCCATCCTCATGGCCTTCGGCGTCACCGAGGTGGAGCAGCTGCCCGACGCCGATCTGCAGCTCGGCACGCTGCTGGCGCTGCTGCAGGACGACGCCAAGAACCAGTCCTCCTGGCTCACCTGGCGGGAGGGGCTGCCGCAGGCCGAGGTGGCCGCCGTGCTGCGGCGCGACTTCCTCTGCTCGGCCGAGCGGGCCGACAAGCTCTCCGGCGCCTGGGGGCGCCACCCGCTGCTGGGGCGCATGTACCTGCCAGCCTACCGGGCCGGCACCGAGAAGGTGGCCGAGCTGCGCCGCCGCCACCCGGCGTCGAAGGTGATCCCGGCGCTCTACAACGTCAACGGCCTCGTCGACCTGGTCACCATCGACCGCGTCCTGGAGCCGCGGTGAGCCGCTCGCGACGGCAGGGCTCCCGGTAGGGGCTGCGGTGCCGCGCACCGAGCTCTCGCTCGCCGAGGCGAGGCGCATCGCGCTGGCCGCGCAGGGCTTCGCGGCCGGCCGGCCGGCCCGGGCCGGGGTCCGCCACCTGCTGGCCACGGTGCGACGAGTCGGCCTGCTCCAGTTCGACTCGGTCGGCGTGCTGGTGCCGGCTCACTACCAGCCGCTCTTCTCACGCCTCGGACCCTACGACCGGACGCTGCTCGACGACCTGACCTACGGTCGCCGGCTCCTCACCGAGCAGTGGGCCCACGAGGCCTCGATCATCCCGGTCGAGACCTGGCCGCTGCTGCGCCACCGCATGGAGGCGCACCGGCTCCGGCCTCATGGCTTCGAGCGCGAGCTGGCGCGCCACCCGGACTACGCCGGCGCGGTGCTCGAGGCGGTGCGCACGCGGGGACCGCTCTCCGCCGAGGACCTGGAGCACCCTGCCGGATCCCAGCGCCGCCTGGCGATCGACTGGTACGGCACCTTCCCCCGGGCCACGCTGGAGGCCTTCTTCGGCCGCGGCGAGCTGGCGGTGGCGGGGCGACGGCGCAACATGGCGCGGCAGTACGACCTGGCAGAGCGGGTCATCCCGGCCGGCGCCCTGGAGCGTCGGGTCACGCCCGAGGAGGGGCGCCGCGCCCTGCTGGAACAGGCGGCCCGCGCCACCGGCGTCGGCACGGTGCGCGACCTGGCCGACTACTTCCGCATGAGCAGTGCCGAGGCCCGGCCGCGGCTCGAGGAGCTGCGCGAGGCGGGCCTGCTCCGCGCCGTCCGGGTCGAGGGCTGGCGCGAACCGGCGCTGCTCCATGCCGAGGCGGTCCTGCCGCGGCGGCTCGAGGCGGCCGCCCTGCTCTCCCCCTTCGACCCGGTGGTCTGGTTCCGGCCACGGGCGCTGCGGCTCTTCGGCCTCGACCACCGGCTGGAGATCTACACACCCGCGGCCAAGCGGCGCTGGGGCTACTACATCCTCCCCTTCCTGCTCGGCGATCGGCTGGTGGCGCGGCTCGACCTGCGCGCCGACCGCCCGGCGGGGCGGCTGCTGGTGCTGGCGGCCCACCTCGAGGAGGGTCACCGCGCCGGCGAGGTGACCGGACCACTGGCTGCCGAGCTCAGGCTGCTGGCCGCCTGGCTCGGGCTCGGCGAGGTGCGGGTGGCGCGGCGGGGGATGCTGGCGGCGGCGCTCGCCGCCGAGGTCCGGTCGCGCTAAGCAGGTGGCATGCGCATCCTCCACACCATGCTCCGCGTCGGCGACCTGGAGCGGTCGCTCCGCTTCTACACCGAGGTGCTCGGCATGACGCTGCTGCGTCGGCAGGACTACCCCGAAGGCAAGTTCACGCTCGCCTTCGTCGGCTACGGGCCGGAAGACGAGCAGGCTGCCGTCGAGCTCACCTTCAACTGGGGCACCGACCGCTACGACCTCGGCACCGGCTTCGGCCACGTGGCGCTGGAGGTCCCGGACGCCGCGGCTGCTTGCGCGGAGATCAAGCGGCGCGGCGGGGTGGTGACGCGTGAGGCCGGGCCGATGAAGCACGGCACCACCGTGATCGCCTTCGTTCAGGATCCGGACGGCTACAAGATCGAGCTGATCCAGCGGCGCTGAGCCGAGCATGGCCCGACACCGCGACGAGCCGGGCTGGGAGGCGGCGCTGGCCGCGCAGCTGGCGAGCGGCCTGCTGCCGAGCGACGCCCGCTTCAACCGGCTCTTCGGAGAGCGGCTGGTCCCGCTGGCCGCCCTCCACTTCACGCCGGTGGCGGTGGCGGCGCGGGCCGCGGCCTGGTTGACCGCGGGTGGAGCGACCAGCGTTGCCGACCTCGGCGCCGGAGCAGGCAAGTTCTGCCTGGTGGGCGCGGCCGTGACCGGGGCCGACTACACCGGGCTGGAGGCGAGGCCAGGGCTGGTCGAGGTGGCCCGCGACGCCGCCCGGAGGCTCGGGCTCCCGGCCGCCCGCTTCGTGCAGGCCGACGTCCTGACCGCGCCGCTGGCCCGCTACGACGCCTTCTACGTCTGCAACCCGTTCGCGGAGGGAGAGGCCGAGCCGGATGAATGGCTCGACCCGGTGCTCCCGGCGCCCGACAAGATCGCTGCCGCCACCGCCCTCGCTGCCCGGCTCGCGTCGGTGCCGGCCGGGACTCGCGTCGCGGTCCACTGCGGCCTCGGAGCTCCCATGCCCGACGGGTTTCGGTTGGTCTCGAGCGAGGCGATGGGGCGGCGGGGTGCGCTGCTCGAGTGCTGGGTGCGGCGCCGGTAGACAGGACAGCCCTGGCCGGCCTGGTGTATTCCTCCCCCATGCCCTCCAAGCCCTCCCGCGCCCTGGCCACCTTCCCCAACCCCAAGCCCGGGCGCCCCTTCGAGATCGCCATGGAGTGCCCGGAGTTCACCTGCGTCTGTCCCATGACCGGCCAGCCCGACTTCGGCACGATCCGGCTCCGCTACGTCCCCAACAAGATCTGCGTCGAGCTCAAGAGCCTCAAGCTCTACCTCTGGTCCTTCCGCGACGAGGGGACCTTCCACGAGGCGGTCACCAACCGCATCTGTGACGACCTGGTGAAGGCCATCGCCCCACGCTGGATCGAGGTGGTCGGCGACTTCGCCGTCCGCGGCGGCATCCACACGGTGGTGACGGCCCGCCACGGCAAGCGGCCCGTCGAGGACTGACCGCACCTCCACCCCGGGCAGAGACCGGTCTACACTCCGCACCCGTGTCGCAGCCAGCCCACCCCCACGCCTTGGATCCCGCCTCGCTGGTCGGCACCACGCTCGACGGTCAGTACCGGATCGACTGCCACCTCGCCTCGGGCGGGATGGGGGCGGTCTTTCGCGCCCACCACCTCTCGCTGCGCAAGGACGTGGCCCTCAAGGTGCTGCGCCCGGAGCTGACCACCTCGGTCGAGCTGCAGGAGCGCTTCCGGCGCGAGTCGCAGATCGCCGCGTCGCTTGAGCACCGGCACATCGTCCGCGTCACCGACTTCCGCCGCTCTCCGGAGGGGCTGCTCTACCTGGCCATGGAGCTGCTCGACGGCGAGAGCCTCTTCGATCGGCTGCGCCGCGAGGGGTTCCTGCCTCCCGACGAGGCGGTGCAGATCCTCTGGCAGCTCTGCGACGGGCTCGAGACCGCCCACGCCCGCGGCGTGGTCCACCGCGATCTCAAGCCGGAGAACGTCTTCATAGCGCGCGGCCCTGGCGGCGAGCTCGTGAAGATCCTCGACTTCGGCATCGCCAAGATGGCCGATCCGGGCGAGGGGAACGCCACGCAGTCGGGCATGGTGGTCGGCACGCCCGAGTACCTCTCACCCGAGCAGGCCACCGGCTCGCCGGTCGACGCTCGCGCCGACCTCTACACGGTCGGGCTGATCGGCTGGCGCATGCTGGTCGGCCACCACCCCTTCAAGGCCGAGGACGCCCGCGGCCTGCTGATGATGCAGGCCACCCGCCCGGTCCCGCCGCTGGGGGCTGAGCGCGCCGAACTGGCCGCCCTGCCGCTGCTGGCGGCGACCATCGCCCGCGCCTGCCAGAAGGACCCGGCGGCCCGGTATCAGACCGCGGCCGAGCTCAAGGCCGACCTCGGCGCCGTGCTCGATCACGGGCTGGGGATGATCCCGACCGCCACGCCGCCGCCTGCGGTCAGCTACACCTCGCTCTCGCCGGTGGCGCCGCTGGCCCCGGTGGCCGCGGTCCCGGCGCTCCAGACCATCCAGCTCGGCGCCCCCTTCCAGCCCGAGCCGACCCCCTCGCTCGGCCCCCCGCTGACACGCGGGGTGGAGGCCCGGCTCCGCCGCCACCCGCGCCTCGCGGTCGGGATCGGTCTGCTCCTGATCCTGGTGGCCAGCGGCGGGGTCATTGTTGCGGTCCAGGCCCGGCGCTCCGGGATGGCCCGCCTGGACGAGGCCCGCGCCCAGGCGCTGGCCCAGGCGGAGCGCGACGCCGTGCAGCGGGCCACTGCTGCAGCAGCGGAGGCGGCGGCCGCGACGGCGGCGCGGCGCGCCGACGAGGTGCGTCGCCCGGTCTCCCAGGCCGAGCTCGAGCTGCAGGCCGGCCGCCCAGCCAGGGCCCGGGCGTTGCTCACGCCGCTGCTGGCATCGCGCGCCGACGACCCGCTCCTGCACCAGCAACTCGGCCACGCCTGGCATGACGAGGGCGAGCTGGTCAAGGCGCTCGACGAATGGACCACGGCGATGGCCCTGGCCCCGCTCGACCGCCCCACGCTGGACCACCTGGTGGCCAACCTGGGCAGGGACAAGACCGTGGCCGACCGGTCGGCGCACCTGCTGGTGCGCGCCGGCCCGCCGGCCGGCCCGGCCCTGGCCGACATCTCCACTCGCACCTCACCCTGGGTGAAGCTTCGGGCGCTGGCCGTGGCCAGGGAGATCGGCCCGGGGGCCAGGGTCGACACCGGCGTCGGCTACTTGGCGCTGCTCGCCGACGCCGACTGCGACGTTCGCCGTGCCGCCTCGCGCGCCCTCGGCGAGCTGCGCGAGCGCCGGGCGCTCCCCAGGCTGCGTGAGCGGGCCGAGGCCCGCGACCAGCGGAAGCTCGGCAGCGTCATCATCGGCTCCAAGCCGGCCTGCGGCGCGCCCGAGGCCGCCGAGGCGGTGCGGCGCATCGAAGGGCGCTGAGCCCCGGGGCGCTCCACGTCACTTTGAGGAGTTCGCATGGCGACTCTCGACTCGATCTCGATGAAGCTCTCAGGCGCGGAACCGCACACGCTCCCGGCCGCCGCGCTGGCGCTGCTGCTCTTCGAGGAGGACCTGGCCGCGACCGGCGGCGCGCTGCGCGCCACCGACGCCGCGCTCGGTGGTGTGCTGCGGAAGGTGATGCGCGCCGAGCGGTTCGAGGGCAAGGCCGGCCAGCGGCTGGTGGTGCCGACCTTGGGGCGCGGCCGCGCCGAGCGGGTGGTGTTGCTCGGCCTCGGCCCCCGGGCCACCGGCGCCGCAGGCCGGCTGGCGCTGGCCCTCCCGGCCGTTGCGTCGCTCCACCTGCCGGCCGCGGCCCGCGCGGCGGTGGAGGGTTCCCTGCTCGGCGCCTACCGCTTCGAGCGCTACCGTGCCAGGAAGAAGGACGCGCCCGCCGGCCTCGACGCGCTCACGCTGGCGGTCCCAGCGGCGGCGGCGCGGCGCCGGGACCTCGTCAACCTCGGCCCGGCGCAGTGCACGCCCCGGCTGCCGGCCGAGGCCGCGGCCCGCACCGCCAGGCGGGCCGGGCTGGCCTGCCAGGTCCGCGGTGAGCGGCAGATCGCGGCGCTGAAGATGGGGCTCTTCCTCGGCGTCACCCGCGGCTCGGCCGAGCCGCCGAGGCTGGTGACGCTGAGCTGGCGCCCCCGCGGTGCCGGGGCCGGGGTCCGGCCGGTGGTGCTGGTCGGCAAGGCGGTCACCTTCGACTCCGGCGGCCTCTCGCTCAAGCCGTCCGACTCGATGATCACCATGGACACCGACATGGCCGGCAGCGCCGCGGTCATCGCCGCCATGCGGGTCGTCGCCGCGCTGCGCCCGGCCTTCCCGGTCATCGGCGTCTTCGGCGCCTGCGAGAACATGCCTGGCGGACGGGCCTACAAGCCCTCCGACGTGCTGGCCTGGTCGGCGCGCACCTTCAAGCCGGCGGCGATGATCGACGTGGCCACGCTCGGCGGCGCCATGAGGGGCGCACCGTGACCCTGGCCGATCAGCTGTCGCCGCTGCTCCGCCCCGCCGGCGGAGGTATCCACCTGGTCTCGACCGGACGCGACCAGCAGGCCGCGCTGGTGCGCCGCCTGGCCGGGGCGACCACCGACGCCGAGGTCACGACGCGCTGGCGCGCCGAGCTGGAGCGCGCCGCCGGCGCCCGCGCCGTCCTGCTCGGGATCCCTTGCGACGTGGGGGCCGGCTTCCGTCGCGGCGCCAACCTGGCCCCGGCCGCGATCCGCGCCGCCCTGATCGACCGCGACCCGGCCTGGTTCGAGCGGGCCCGGGGCGCTGGCCTGGTCGATCTCGGCGACGTCTTCACCGTCCCTCAGCTGCTCCACGACGAGATGCTCTCCGATGCGCAGCTGGCCGCCTCGCGCCGCGCCCTCTACCCCGGCCTGCCCGGCGCCGACGCCTTGCCGGTCTCGCCGCTCTCGATCGCCGAGCGGGTCTTCCGCACCCTGCTGGCGCTCAACCCGGGCCTGCGGCTCCTCACCCTCGGCGGCGACCACTCGGCGGCCTGGCCGGCGGTGGCGGCGCTGGCGTCGGCGCGACCCGGGCTGGGCGTCGTGCAGCTCGACGCCCACACCGACCTGCTGCCGGAGCGGCTCGGCGTCCGGCTCTGCTTCGGCACCTGGTCCTTCCACGCCAATGAGCTGCTGGGTCGTGGCGGGCGGATGGTGCAGGTCGGCATCCGCGCCAGCCGGCGTGACCGCGCTCACTGGGAGTCGACGCTCGACGTCCGGCAGCTCTGGGCCGACGAGGCGCGCCGCGACCCGGCGGCCGCGGTGGAGCGGGTGGTGGCGCTCTGCCGCGACGCCGGGATCAGCTCGGTCTACCTCTCCAACGACATCGACGGCCTCGACCCGGCCTTCGCCCCGGGCACCGGCACGCCCGAGCCGGACGGCCTCTCGCTCGACTTCGCGCTGGCGCTGATCCGGCGACTGGGCCGCGAGTTCGAGCTGGTGGGAGGCGACGTCATGGAGGTGGCGCCGGACCTCGCCCCCACGCCGGAGGGGCGGTCGCTGACGCTGGCCACCGCGACCGAGTGCCTGCGCGTCACCTGCGAAGCGCTGCTCGACCTCCCGGCCTGAGCCCTCGCCATGGAAACACGAAACCCCGGAGCCGTGAGGCCCCGGGGTCGGGTGGCCGGTGTCGGCCCGTCGCGATCGAGGCCGGTCGACTAGGCGTGGTCGGAGACGGCCTTCTTGGCCGGGGCGACCTTGCCGGTGAGCGCGCCGACGGCCGCGCCGGCGACGGCGCCGAGGACGGCGAAGAGCGAGGCGATGCCGGTGACGCCGAGCACCATGCCGAAGATGATCAGCCCCTTCACGAAGAAGGTGGGGGTCACGGGCGTGCCGACGATGCCGCCGGCCAGCAGCAGGCCCGCGTAGCCGCCGTAGAGCACGGCCGGGAGCAGGGCGATGGCGAGGAAGAGGGCGAGGCCGATGCCGGCGCCGACCAGGGTGAAGAGCTTGTTCTGGGCCTTCGGAGTATTGACGGTCATGGTGTTCTCCAGTTCGAGTTCGGCGCCGTTCGTTCGGTCACCCGGGAGCTACCAAGTGCAGTTGTCCTGCCAAGTACCTTCCACCTGATCTCGCTGGGTTGGCGCCGGTGTCGTCGGGAATTCCCGACGCCCGGCCGGATTGGCCCGACGGTCGGCTCCCTGCTACCCTTGAAGGGCCCGTGGACGCCTTCAAACCGCACCTCGCCGACCTCGCCGATTACCCGTACGCAAAGGTCGACGCCCGCATCAAGCTCGACCAGAACGAGAGCCCGGACGACCTCCCGCCCGAGCTCAAGTCGCTGGCCCTGGCGCGGCTGGCGGCGCTCCCCTGGAACCGCTACCCGGAGCTGCACGCCGAGGACGTCCGCGCCGCGCTGGCCCGGCACGAGGACTGGCCCGAGGCCGGCGTGGTGCTCGCCCCCGGCTCCAACCTGCTCATCCTGGCCCTGGCCTCGGCGGCGCGGCAGGTGCTCGACACCTCCCCGGCCTTCCCCTACTACAAGGGGGGCGCCACCGCGGCCGGGACGCCCTACCGCGCCGTCCCGCTCGGCCCCGGCTTCACGCTGCCGCTCGCGCCGCTGCTCTCGGCGCTCTCCGGACCGCCCGGCGTCCTCTTCCTCCCCGTGCCCCACGCCCCGACCGGCGCCCTCTTCACGACGGGTGACGTGACGGCGCTGGCGGAGCGGGCCCGGGCCACCGGCTGGCTGCTGGTGGTCGACGAGGCCTACCAGGCCTTCGCCGGCACCGACGCCCGGCCGCTGGCGCGCAAGAACCCGAGCGTCGCCATCCTGCGCACCTTCTCCAAGGCCTGGTCGCTGGGTGGCGTCCGCACCGGCTACCTGCTCGGCTCGCCGCGCGTGGCCGCGGTGGCCCGCGCCATGATCCCGCCCTTCTGCATCCCGGCCACCACCGGAGCCATCCTCACCACCGCGCTGGAGCGGCCCGGCTACCTGGCGGCGCTGGTGGAGCGGATCCGCTCCGAGCGGAAGCGGCTCCTCGACGGGCTGGCGGCGGTGCAGCCGCGCTGGACCGCCTACCCCTCGGCCGCCAACTTCCTGCTGGTGCGGACCCCCGACGCCAGGGCCGCCTTCGAGCACCTGCTCTCGCGCGGGCTGCTGGTCCGGCGCCAGGACCACTACGCCGGGCTCACGGGGTGCATCCGCATCTCGGTCGGCACCGCCGCCGAGAACGACGCCCTGCTGGCGGCGGCGCGCGAGGCGCCTTGAGCGCACCGGCTCCGCTCGAGACGAGCGACTCCATCACGGTCACGCCGATACCGGGCCCGGTCCGGCACTCCTGGTTCGAGGATGCCCAGGCGCTCTTCACGGCGGCGCTCTTCGTCTCGCTCGGCTACGGGCTCCTCAAGCAGGCCCACCTGCTCTCGGGCGGGACCGCCGGGATGGCGCTGCTGCTCACCCGGCTCACACCCTTCAGCTTCGGCCAGCTCTTCGTGGCCCTCAACCTGCCCTTCTTCTGGCTGGCGGTCCGCCAGATGGGCTGGGCCTTCACCGTCAAGACCTTCCTCACCATCGGCGCGGTCTCGCTGGCCGCCGACCGGCTCCAGCTGGTGATGGCCTTCGAGCGGGTCGAGCCGCTCTACGCCGCGGTCATGGGCGGCTCCTGCATCGGCATCGGCCTGCTCATCCTCTTCCGCCACCAGGCCTGCCTGGGCGGCCTGAACGTGCTGGCCATCTGGCTGCAGGAGCGGCGCGGGGTGCGCGCCGGCGTCTTCCAGCTGGTGGTCGACTCGCTGGTGGTGGTGGCGTCGCTCTTCGTGGTGCCGCCCACCACCGTCCTGCTCTCGGTGGTCGGGGCGGTGACGCTCAACATGGTGCTGGCGGTCAACCACCGGCCCGGGCGTTACCTGGGGACCTGAGCGGCCTCCCCCGAGGCCGGGAGGCGGCGGCGCCGGTCAGGGCCTGGCCGGCGGGGCGACCTTCTTGAGTTACTCCCGAGGGCCGAGTTGGTGACATCGCCTCACTCGACCAACCGCCGCCAGCCGCGCGCCGCCCGCACCGCTAGCCAGCCCCCGAAGGTCGCCGCCACGGCGCCCTGCAGCAGGGCCCGGCCGCTGCCGGGCTCGAGCCGCTGCAGCCCGGCGAGACCAGAGGGCAGGTCGGCGGCCGCCACCGAGGCGAAGGCGATCGCCGCGGCGGTGATCAGCACGACCTCCACCGTCTCCTCCTTCTTCCCCTGCGACGGACCGGCGAGGCGCCCCAGCACGACCAGCAGCGCGCTCGCCACCAGGGTGACCACCAGCCCGGCCTCGACCAGCTCGCCGAAGTGGTCCTCGACCAAGGCCCCGGCGCAGGTCGGTTGGCGCTTGTGGAGCCGGGCCAGCTCGGCGCAGCGCTCCACGGAGAGCTCGCCGACGCGGGCGCGGTCGTCGCCG
>JANYBC010000030.1 GCA_025360965.1 Anaeromyxobacter sp.
GCCAGGGCGTGGCCGATGGCGGTGTCGCCGGCGATCGACTCCACCAGCACGCCAGTCCGTCGCGTCGGGCCGCCCAGCAGCATCCGCTCGATGGCCCGGTGCTGGTAACCGAGCGAGATCTCGAGGTGGAAGACGTGCTCGCCGTGGCACTGGAAGCGGAAGTGGCCCGGTTCGATGATGCCGGCGTGGACCGGGCCGACCGCCACCTCGTGCACCTCCTCGCCGGCGACGGCGAAGAAGGGGGTGGCGCCGGGGAGCGTGGGACCCGGCGCCGACCGGCCCCAGGGGGCAGGCCCGCCGCCGAGCGGGTGCTCGTAGCGCACCGGCTTGAGCCAGGGGTGGCCCTCCGGGACGACGCCGAACTGCTCGGCCAGCTCCCGCTCGAAGAGCTGCAGGGCGGGGCACTCCTCGGCCAGCGACGGGAGCGAGCGCCCCGCCTCGGTGGAGAGCAGGCCGATGGTCGCCTCGGCGTCGTTGGCCAGCGCCGCGGTCACCAGCACCAGACCCGGGCTCCCGGGGAGCGCCTCGCCGTAGTAGGCCGCCACCCGGGCGCCGGCGGTGAGGGCGTCGGCCAGGATCTGCTGGAACTCGGCCGCCGGCAGCCGCGGCACCGCCGCCGTGGCGATGGCCTGGCCATTGGCGAGGAGCGGGAGGCGCGAGCTCATCGGGGCCCACCCCCCAGCGCCGCGGTCTCGACCAGCACCCGCAGCGGGGCCGGCACCCAGAGTCCGAGCATGAGCACCAGCAGCAGCAACGCCAGCGGCGGGCCGGCGGTGAGCAGCGAGTCGCCGAAGGTGACCGGCGCCAGGTCCTCGGGGGGCGCCCCCTGCACCATGCGCAGCACCACCGCCCCCATGCCGACGAAGATGAGCGCCAGCCCGAGGAGGTAGACGGCCGCCGCGCCCCAGGCCCCGGCCTCGACCGCGCCGGCGAGGATGGCGAACTCGCTGAAGAACGGGGCGAAGGGCGGCGAACCGGTGATGGCGAGGAAGGCTGCGAGGAAGACCGGGCCGGAGACCGGCAGGACCCGCGCCGCGCCCCGCACCCGGGCGGCGTCCTTGCTGCCGAAGGCGCGGTGGATGTTCCCGGCCGCCAGGAAGAGCGCCCCCTTGGTGAGGCCGTTGTAGAGGAGGTGGAACCAGGCGCCGGTGGCTGCGGCGCCGCCGATCCCGACGCCGAGCGCGAGGATCCCCATGTGCTCGACGCTCGAGTAGGCCAGCATGCGCTTGAAGTCGCGCTGCCGGACCAGGAAGACGGCGGCCAGGCCGATGGAGAGCAGTCCGAGGGCCAGCAGCGACCGCCGCGCGAACTCGCCCTCCCCGGCGGCGACGCAGACCTGGAGCACGCGAGTGAGGGCCAGGAAGGCCACGCTGGTGACGCCACCGGAGAGCAGCGCCCCGAGCAGCCCGGGCGCCTCGCCGTAGGCGTCCGGCTTCCAGGCGTGGAACGGGGCCAGCCCGAGCTTGGTGCCGTAGCCGGCCAGCAGGAAGACCCAGGCGAAGCGGAGCCACGGTCGCGACAGGCCCGGTCCGGCCGCCAGCAGGTCGGAGAGCAGCAGCGAGCGCGGCCCCCCCGGGCCCGAGGAGGCGAGCGCCAGCAGGAAGGTCCCGAAGAGCGCCAGGGCGATGCCGACCGAGCAGACCACCAGGTACTTCCAGGCCGCCTCAAGGGCCCGCTCGTTGCGGTTGAAGTAGATGAGCGGCGCCGTCGCCAGGGTGGTGAGCTCGATGGCCACCCAGAGCAGCCCGAGGTGCTGCGCCATGGCCACCGCCGAGATGGACGCCAGCAGCACCAGCAGGCCGCCCACGAAGGCCCGGTTGTCGCGGTCCTGGCGGCGCGCCAGGTAGCCCTGGGCGTAGACGGCGCAGACCAGGAAGAGCGCGGAGACGAGGAGCAGGACCACCAGCCCGGCGGCGTCGATGGCCAGCCAGCCAGCCGGGGACGGCGCCGGCGGCGCCACCGCCAGCCAGGCCACCACCCCGGTATGTCCCAGGGCGCCGAGCAGCAGCACCCGCGGCCGCAGCGGGGCCGATGGGATGGCGAAGGCCACGGCGGCGAGCAGGAGCGGGATGGCGACGAGGAGGAGCACGCGTCAGTCCTTGAGCGACGTGAGCTTCTCGGTGTCGAGCGAGCTGAAGGCCCGCTGGATGTCGAACATCACCAGCCCCATGACGAAGACCGCGGCGAAGAGGTCGAGCAGCACGCCCACCTCGACCATGGCGGGCATGAAGTCGGAGAGCAGCAGCCCGAGCACGAAGACGCCGTTCTCCAGCACCAGGAAGCCGAGCACCTGCCCGACCGCCTTGCGCCGGGTCATGATGAGCAGCAGCCCGCACCAGGACGTCCCGATCGAGGTCGCCACCAGCAGCGGGTGCTTCCCCGGGATCGGCAGGGGGATCCCGGCCGTGAACCAGATCGCCACGACGATGCCGAGGGCGCCGAGCACCATGGTCGGCACGAAGCCGACCAGCGGCGTCGCCTCGCGGCTCACCTTCGACTCGCGGGTGGCCCGCGCCAGCAGCCAGGGGATCCCCACCGCCTTCACCACCAGCGCGCCCAGCGCCAGCGCCACCACGTGGCGGGTCTCGGTGGCGTCCCCAGCCAGCACCACCGGCAGCAGCGCCAGCAGCCCGCCCTGCGCCGCCACCGCCCGGATGCCAGCGCGCAGGCGCGACGAGGCGAGCACGAACAGGTCGAGCACCAGCACCAGCAGGAAGAGGAGGTCGGTCCACCCAGACACGTTCTTCACCTCAGGATCAGGACCAGCGCGAAGCCGGAGAGGACCGAGGCGCCGATGAGGAGCTGCGGCACGCGCACCAGCCGCAGCCGGGCCATGGTCGACTCCAC
>JANYBC010000071.1 GCA_025360965.1 Anaeromyxobacter sp.
GCCGCCACCGTCTGGTACTTCGTGCCCGCCACCGAATTCCTCGCCGACCTCGCTGCAGTCGGCGTCGCGCCCCTGGTCGTAGGCGATGGTCAGGGTGTGGGCGTCGTAGAGCACCCCCTGCAGCTTGGCGTAGGGGCAGGCGGTGGCGCAGAAACGGCCGCGCACGAAGGCGAGGTCGAGGAAGAGCACCACCGACAGCAGCGCCCAGGCGCCGGCCGCGATCGGCCCGAGACCGCCTGCAGCGAGGTCGGCGAGGAATTCGGTGGCGGGCACGAAGTACCAGACGGTGGCGGCGCCGGCGACCAGCGAGACCAGCGCTGTGAGCAGGAAGCCCCCGGCCCGGCGCCAGGGGCGCGCCACCCGCCCAGGCCAGGGCTGCACCAGCCGCGTCAGGTCGCCCAGCACCGTCTGCGGGCAGGACCAGCCGCACCAGGCCCGGCCCAGCGAGACGGTCACCAGCAGCAGCAGCAGGGTGAGCAAGATGATGGCCGGGAGCGTGACGAAGAGCTCGCCGACCCCGACCGAGGCGCCGAAGACGTGGAGGACGAGCGAGGGGACGTCGAAGCGGAGCGCGCTCTCGCCATCGACCCGGACGAAGGGCAGCCCGACGAAGAGGATCGCCTGGGCCACCCCCGCCGCGCGCCGGTACCGCTGGATGGAGCCGCTACCCGTCATCATCGAGCATCTTGTACTTCGCCTTCTCCCCGTGATCACGCCGCTTGCGGGAGTAGAGGAAGATCCAGATGCCGACGAAGGTCACGCTGAGCGTGATCCCGAAGAGCAGGTAGAAGGTGTCCGGCGCCATGTCTCTTCCTGGCTACTTCTTAGTGGCCCGCTGCATGAGCCACAACCCGATCGCCGCGGCGGTCGGGAGCGCCGTGAAGAGGATGGTCATGAAGATGTTGGACCCGGCGTCGGCCGGGGTGGAGGCCAGCTGCCCCTCCTGCGTCCAGCCGGAGCCCCAGGGCGAGAAGCTGTAGAGGTACCAGGCGCCCCAGGCGATCAGCCCGAAGAAGAGGACCAGCCAGCCGGCTGGGACGGCGGTGGCCGTCTCCTTGGCCTCCATGGCCTCGGCGGTGTCGGGAAGTTCCTTCTCCATGGTCTCGGCCCCCATCACTTCTTCTCCTGCTTGGCGGGCGTCTCGCCCTTGGTGGCCTTGGGCACGTCGTGCCCCTCGGCCGCCTCGTGCGCCCTCTGGCTGCGGAGCCAGGTGACGATCGACCAGATCTCCTCCTTCTTGAGCTGGCTGCCGAAGGCGGTCATGCCGCCGCCGGGATCGCCCTTGCGCCCGCCGATCGGCTTTGCGTCGGAGCCGCCATCGATGATGGCGAAGTAGGCCCCGTCGGGCAGGTCACCCTTCTCGCCGAGGAACTGATCGTCGATGAGCGACGGCGCCACGCCCTCGGTCCCCTGCCCCTCCTCGCCGTGGCAGACGGCGCAGTTCTCCGCGAAGAGCTTCTTGCCGACCACCACCGCCTGGGTGTCATGCGCCAGCGGGTTCTCCAGGTTGATGTCGGCGGTGCCGCCCTGGCGGCGGGCCACAGCGTGGCCGAGCTGCTGGGTGTAGGCCACCAGCGCGTCCATCTCGTCCTTGCCGGCCAACTGGGCCTTGACCGCGGCCGGGTCGGCCTTGAGCTCGGGGTGGACCATGGCCAGCGCGTTGAGGTGGACCGCCACCTCCTCGGCGTCGAGCGGGCGCCCCTTGAGCCAGGCGTATGAGGGCATGTTCGACTTGGGGAAGAGGGCCTGCGGGTTGGCGTAGTGCTGGTAGTGCCAGCCGTCGGGGCGCAGCCCACCCTCGCGGGCCAGGTCCGGGCCGGTCCGCTTCGAACCCCAGAGGAAGGGGTGGTCGTAGGCGAACTCACCCGCCTTGGAGTAGTCGCCGTAGCGGGCCACCTCGCTCGGCAGCGGCCGCACCGTCTGGGTGTGGCAGCCGACGCAGCCCTCGCGCTGGTAGATGTCGCGCCCGGCCAGCTGCAGGGCCGTGAAGGGCTTGAGCGTCTCCAGCTTCGGGTGCATGTCGGAGCGCAGCATCGGGTAGGCCATGGTCACGACCGACCCGATGAGGATGGCCACCGTGGCCATCAGCGCGAAGGTGATCGGCTTCTTGTAGATCTCGCCAGCCATGTCGATCCCCCTTTCCTACGCCGTGACCTGGGCGGCCGACCTGCCGCGCCCCTGCCGGATGGTCATGAGGACGTTGTAGATGAAGAAGAGCATGCCGACCGTGAAGATGATGCCGGCCAGCGTGCGGGTGTGCCAGTACGGGTAGTTCTTGGCGAGCGTCTCCACGAAGGTGTACTTGAGCGTCCCGTCGGCGTTGGTGGCCTTCCACATGGCGCCCTGCTGGATTCCGGTGATCCACATGGACACCGAGAAGAGCAGCTGGCCGACCATCACCAGCCAGAAGTGGAAGTTGGCGACCTTCTCCGAGTAGATGGTGGTCCCGTGAATCTTCGGGATCACGTAGTAGATCGAGGCGCAGGCGGTCAGCGTCACCCAGCCCATGGTCCCCATGTGCACGTGGCCAGGCACCCAGTCGGTGTAGTGGATCAGCTGCGAGACCACGCGGAGCCCCTGCGTCGGTCCCTGCACCGTCTGCAGGCCGTAGAAGGTGATGGCCATGACGAAGAACTTGGTCAGGTAGTTGGTCTTCATCTTCGACCAGTCGGCACCGACCGTGTAGTAGCCGTTGATCACCGAGCCCCAGGACGGCGCGATCAGGAAGAGCGTGAAGACGATGCCGAGCGTCTGGATCCAGTCGGGTAGCGGCGAGTAGATGAGGTGATGGGCGCCGGTCCAGAGGTAACCGAAGATCAGCGACCAGAAGGCCAGGATGGAGAGCCGGTGGCTGTAGAGGGGGAGGTTCAGCGCCTTCGGCATGAAGTAGAAGAACATCGCCAGGAATGGCATCGTGAAGAGGAAGCCGACGACGTTGTGGCCGTACCACCACTCGACGTTGGCGGAGTTGACCCCGGCGAAGAGGTGGTAGCTCTTCATGCCGCCGGCCGGGATGGAGAGGTTGTTGACGATGTAGAGGACGGCGATGGCGATGACGGTGGCGATGATGTACCAGAGCGACACGTACATCTGCTCGTCCTTGCGCTTGATGATGGTCGCGAAGACGTTGACGGCGAACATCACCCAGAGGATGACCACGCCGATGTCGAGCGGCCACTCCAGCTCGGCGTACTCGTTGCTCTGCGTGTAGCCCATCATCAGCGAGATCACCGCCGCGGCGATGGCCAAGTTGAAGATCCAGAGCTGGATCCGGGCCAGCTTCGGGAAGACCAGGGGGCGGCCGCAGAGCCGCATGGCGATGTAGTAGGTCAGGCCGAAGATCACGCCGGCGCCGAGGCCGAAGGCCAGGCCGTTGGTGTGGACCGGGCGCAGCCGGCCGTAGGTCAGCCAGGGCGCGAAGTTGGCGGCCGGGGCCCAGAGCTGGATGGAGATGAGGAGTCCGACGAGGATCCCCACGACGCCCCAGGCGATGGCCGAGAGGATGAACCCCTGGACCGTCTGGTTGTCGTACCGATAGTCGTTCATGCGCCGCTGACCTCCGAAGAAGTGTCGAGAGCCGTGCAAGCTCACTTATACCGGATGGCACCGCTCCAAGAACCGTGCATCTGGGCCGTCCTGCCGGCGCGATCTGAGACTTCGTCGCAGGGCTAGCTGGCCAGCCGGACGTCGATCCGGTTGTCGTAAAAGGTCGAGCCGCCCGCCTCGTCGGTGAGCCGCTGCGAGGTGAGGGCGTTGACGTTCCTGCCCGCGATGGTGTCGCGGGCCCAGTGGACCCCCTCGACCACGGCGAGGCCGTCCGGCACCGCGTCGGTCACCTCGGCCAGCAGCGTCACCTCGCCCAGTTCGTTGAAGGCGACCACCCTCGCGCCGTCGGCGATGGCGCGCCGCCGCGCCTCGTTGGGGGAGAGCCGCACCCGCATGGGGCCTCGCTTCCCGGCCAGGTCGTCGCGATCCATGAAGGTCGAGTTGAGCGAGTAGAGGGCCGGCCCGGTCTGGAGCCGCAGGGGGAGCGTCCCCTCGCCGGCGTGCGTTGGCAGGAGGCGCGGCAGCGGCTCGCGGTGGCGCGGGTTGAGCAACTCCACCTTCCCCGACGGCGTCCGCCAGCGGGGTCCGGCGGGCGGTCGCAGCGTCACCGGCTGGCCGGCGTCGAGCGCGATCCGCTCCTCGGGGCTCAGCCATGAGGCTGGGCCCGAGAGCAGCAGGTCGATGACGCCGTCGGCGTCGAGATCCCAGGGGGAGCCCTCGAAGCCGCAGGCATGGGCAAGGCGCCGGAAGAGCTCCCAGTTGGGCAGCGACTCGCCGAGCGGCGGGACGGCCGGCTTGGCACGCTGCGCCACGTAGTGGCCATAGGAACGGTAGAGATCGGCGTGCTCGAGCGAGGTGGTGGCCGGCAAGAGCACGTCGGCGAAGCGGGCGGTGTCGGTGAGGAAGCGCTCGTGGACCACCGTGAAGAGATCCTCGCGGGAGAGGCCACGCACCACCGCGTTCTGGTCTGGGGCGACCGCCGCCGGGTTGGAGGCGTAGACGCAGAGTGACATCACCCTTGGGCTGGCCTCCTCGAGGAGGGCGTGGCCGAGCCGGTTCATGTTGATGGTGCGGACCGGCCGCGCCATGAAGTCGGGCCTGGTGAACGCCGTCAACGGGAAGGCGACGCTGCTGGAGGCCCCCCAGTAGAAGCCGCCGCCCTTCGACAGCACGCCGGCCACCGCCGCCAGCGCGCCGATGGAGCGGACGTTCATGGCGCCGTTACCGTAGCGGCTCAGCCCCTCGCCGATGCGGATGACCGGCGCCGTGGCCGCGGCCAGCCCGCGGGCCAGGTCGTGCAGCGACCCTTCGTCGAGCCCGGTGAGCGCCGCAGTTCGCGCCGGCGGGTGATCGGCCAGCGCCGCCGCCTTGAACTCCGGCCAGCCCTGCGATTCCGCGGCCAGGAAGGCATCGGCCGCCAGGCCGTCCCGGGCCAGCAGGTGGATGAGGCCGAGGCAGAGGGCGCCGTCGGAGCCGGGCTTGACCACGAAGAGCCGATCGACCACGGCGGCGGTGGCGGTCTGGTGGGTGTCGATGAGCCAGACCCGGGCTCCCTTCCGCCTCGCCTCCTTCACGTAGGGGAGCAGGTGGAGGTTGGCGGCCACGGCGTTGACGCCCCAGAGGATGACCAGGTCGCCGCGCGCCACCTCCGAAGGCGCGATCCCCGGGGTGTCGCCGAAAATCGCCTTGATGCCGGCGTCCTTGGCCGGGGAGCAGATGGTGCGGGCAAGCTGCGAGGCGCCGAGCTTGTGGAAGAAGGCGTGGCCGGCGTTGCGCTGCACGAGGCCCATGGTCCCGGCGTAGGAGTAGGGGAGGATCGCCTCGGGGCCGTGCTCGGCGGCGATCACCTTCCAGCGCGCGGCGATCAGCGCGATGGCCTCGTCCCACGAGGCGCGGCGGAATTTCCCCTCACCCTTGGTTCCGGTCCGCAAGAGCGGAGTGGTGAGCCGGTCCTGGTGGTTCACCGTCCGCTCGTAGTGGACCATCTTGGGGCAGAGCGAGCCCTTCGAGTACGGGTGGGCCGGGTCGCCGCGGACGGCCACCACCTTCCCACCCTCGACCTCGGCCAGCAGCCCGCAGCAGTCGGGGCAGTCGTAGGGGCAGGCGGAGGGGACGAAGGTGGCCAAGCGGGCAATCTAGCGCCTGCCTCCCGGCGATTCCACCTGGTTTCCCCTGCCTCATCGCCCGCCGAGCGATTGACCACCCCCGGGGCGCGTGCTCCTCTTTCGCCCATGCGAGCCCTCGTCACCGGCGCCGGCGGCTTCCTCGGCCAGGCCCTGGTCCGTGCCCTGACGGTCCGCGGCGACAGGGTGTGGGCGCTGGTGCGCCGCCCCGAGCCGGCGCTGGAACGCCCCGGCGTCGAGGTGCAGGTCGGCGACGCCACCGACCCCGCTGCGCTGGCGGCGGCGGTGCGCGGGGTCGACGTGATCTTCCACCTGGCCGGGATCCGCCGCGCCGCCGAGCGCGACGCCTTCTGGCGGGTCAACGTCGGCGCCACCCGGCTCCTGCTCGACGCCTGCGTGGCCGAGAACCCGGGGCTGCGCCGCTTCGTGCTGGCCGGCTCGCGCGCCGCCTCGGCGCCGTCGGCCACCGGCTGCCGCGAGGAGGAGCCGCTCAGCCCCGCCGAATGGTACGGCGAGTCGAAGGCCGAGGCGGAGCGGGTCGCCTTCCTCTACCGCGACCGGCTCCCGGTCACGGTGGCCCGCCCGCCGCGGATCATGGGGCCGGGCGACAAGGAGAACCTGCTCTTCTTCAAGCTGGCGAGGGCCGGCTGGGCGCTCGGCTTCGGCGGGCCGCGGCCGCTCTCCTGGATCGACGTCGACGACTGCGCCCAGGGGCTGCTCCTGCTGGCCGATCGCCCCGAGGCGGTCGGGGAGGCCTTCTTCCTGGCCAGCGACGAGCGCTCCTCGGTGCAGGGGCTGATGGTGGCGGCCGGCGAGGCGCTCGGGGTCCCCACCCGGCGGGTCGACATCCCCGGGCCGCTCCTCTCCACCGCGGCGGCGCTGGCCGACCTCGTCACCCGCGTCACCGGCAAGCCGCTGCCGCTCAACCGCAAGCTGGCCCGCCAGGTGCTGGTGCCGGGCTGGGTCTGCGACACCGCGAAGGCGCGGGAGCGGCTCGGCTTCACGGCGCCGACGCCGCTCGCCGACTCGATGGCACGGGCGGCGCGCTGGTACCTGGAGCGGGGCTGGCTCCAGGGTCCCTGAGACGACGACGGCCGCCCGGAGGCGGCCGTCGGTCGTGCACCACGGGTACTGGCGCTAAAGGTTGAGCGCGCCGCGGAGCCCGATCGTGTACATCTGGTGGAGCCGCTTGTCCGGCCCGAAGCCGCCCGAGACCTCGCCGGTCGGATCCTTCTGGGTGAAGGTGCCGAACTGCCCGAGTGCGGCGCTGCCGTAGAGCCCGACGCTGACGAGCGGGATGAACTTGAGGTCGGCGCCGGCAGAGAGGGTGGCGATCTCCCAGCCGCGCAGGTTGTTCTCCGACGTTCCGAATGGTGAGTCGACGTTGATCTGGACCGTCTCGAAGCCGGTCCCGAGCCCGGCCCAGACGCCGATCAGGCCGAGGTCGACGAACTCGCTGGTCACCTGCAGGCCGGCGCGCAGCGTGGCCGACTTGGCGTTCACGCCGGGGCCGAAGGCATCCTTCTTGACGTTGTTGAGGGCGTATCCGACATAGATCCCGAGTTGGAGCTTCGGGGCGCCGAACATGACGTCGAGCTGCACGGGGATCTGGCTGGAGATGCCGTCTGCGTACTTGCTGTCCTTGACGACGTCGCCGCCGGGGAAGCCGACGCCGAGCCGGAGGCCGAGGCTCACGATGGCCTGCGAGGTGGTGGGAGTTGCGAGGGCCAGCACCGCGGCCAGCAGCAGCTTGCGCATGTTCTCTCTCCGTGAATCGGTTCAGGTGGCAGGCGGACGAGCCCCCGTGGCGCGCCCGATGATGCCTGGCCGGGAGCTTTGCCCACGCGGCGGCCATCCACAAGTAATTTCAGGGAGGTGTTGGAGGCTCCGCCCGGAATCGAACCGGGGTAGTCAGATTTGCAGTCTGATGCCTAGCCACTTGGCTACGGAGCCGAACCGGCCGCCCCTTGTAGCGAAGCGCCGCGGGGCCGTCAACGCCGGGGGTGGCGGGCCGCCACCCCGCCGCGCACCTCGGCGCTCGCCACCTTCACCCCGCGCGCCGCCAGCGCCTGGCAGATGCCGGCCAGCTCGACCCGCGCCGCCGGCCGGAGCGCGGCCGGGACCGTGAGCCCGACCTCGACGCCGTCCGGGGAGCGGCGCAGTTCGACGCCGAGCCCCCCGCCGAAGTGGAGCGCCAGCACCTCCCGCCCGGAGGCGCCGAAGGCCTCGATGACCGGCGGGAGGGCCCGCACCACCTCGGTGAGCGCAGCCCGCGCAGGCTCGCTCCCGGCCTCGGGTGTGCGGGGAGCCGCCGCGCAGGGGGCGCTCCCCGAGCCGCTCCCTTCGTCGCCCGCCTGGCCCGCCCCGCGCTCCGCAGCATCCCCGCGCAGTCCCCCTGCCCCAGCGCCGCCACCCTCCCCGCCCGACGGCCTCGGCGCCTCCCCACCAGCCGCCGGCCCGCCACCCCTCGCCTCGCTCGCCCTCGTCGCCGCCAGCCGCTCGCCGCCGCGCGTCGCCTCCAGCCCCGCCTCGCTGCGACCGGCCTCCGACCGCCCGCGCTCGGTTCGCCGCGCCTCGGCCCGCTCCAGCGCCGCCGCGAAGTCGCCGCGCCGCCCCTCCTCGCGCCGGCTCACGGCGAGGTCCTCCTCTCCGCTCACGCGCATCGCGCCACCCTCCCGGTCTCGAGCCGCGCCTCCAGGTCTGCCGCCAGGCGCGCCGCGCTGAGCGCCCCCTCGGCCAGTCGCTCGGCGCGGGTCTCATGGAAGTCGGCCGCCGCCGCCAGCCCCTGGGCCCGAGGCTGGAGCGGGTCGCCAGCCAGCGTCGAGGCCAGCCAGCGCCGCTCCAGCGCCTCGCGCGCCGCCGCCCCGGCCAGCCGACGCTGCCGCGCCACCTCGAGCCAGGCCTCCTCCACGTCGGCCTCGCTGGGCGCCCGGCTCATGGCGTCACCCCCCGTGCGGGACGGCGCAAGGCCCCGGTCCTGAGGGCCAGCTCGAGGGCCCTGGCCAGCGGCACCTGCTCGCCACCGCGCGCCGTCGCCAGGGAGAGCGCTCGCCAGCCGGCCTCGTGCTCACCCGAGAAGAGCAGCGCCTCGGCGTGGAGCGCACGGGTGAAGGCGTCGAAGGGATCGCGGGAGATGGCCGCCGAGAGGGCCACCACGGCCCTGGCGAAGCGCCCCTGGGCGAAGAGCGCCTGCCCTGCGAGCCGCAAGCCGGCCGGGCTGTCGGGCGAGGCCTGGGCGCAGGCCAGCCCGATCAGCTCCGCTTGGCGCGCCCGGCCGCGAGCCAGACCCAGCGAGCCGACGGCGATGGCGCCGCGCAGGCCGACCGGGCGGAACGGTGGGACCGGACCGCCCGGCGAGAGCTGGTAGAGGGCGCGGGCGGCGATGCTGAGGCCGATGGCTGCGCGGCGCAGCCCGCGGGCGCGCGGCGTCGGGATGTGCCGGGCGCGGGCCATGAGCCGGTCGGCCTCGAGGTCGCAGGCGGCGCCGGCCCCCTCCCTGGCGAGGCGGCGGGCCAGCTCGATGAAGGTGTCGGGTGGGGTCATGCCGGCAGGTCGGTGCAGCGCCGGTGCCGCGGGCAACCGCCCGCCATCAGGGGTCCGAACCAGCCAGAGGCCGTCCGAACCGTGGACCCACGGCCCGCGCCGCGGCCGATCCCGGCCTCGAAGATCCTTTCCCGGGGTGGTGCGTTTCCCTTCTTGCGTTTCCCTTCCGAGAGTCGTCCACCTCATCGCCGGAGCCGAACATGACCAGCCCGCTCGTCGCCGCCCTCACCGCCCTGCTCACCGCCACCGCCGTGGCCATCCCGGCCGGTTCGTCCGTCGACCGGGTGGCCAACCTGGTCTCCGACCCCGAGGCCCAGCGGCTCGCCGCCGACCGCGGCCTGCAGTTCGTCAACGTCCTCTGGGAAGACACCGGCCGCTACCAGGGCTCCTCGGTCGGACCCAACATCTCCGACGTCACCATCGAGGTGGTGGAGGGGCGGGGGCGCGGCCAGCGCCAGGCCCTCATGCCGGTGCTGCGCTTTCCGAACTTCGCCGACCGGACCGCCGATGTGCGGCTCGACAAGGTCTGGGTCCGGACCGGCAACCAGCGCGACGGCTCCCCCGAGCAGGTGGTGACGCTGCGCGACCTGCTGGCCTCGCCGGAGCGCTACCTCTCGCTGCCGCGCCAGGGCAGGATCGCGGGTGGCACGCTGCTGGCCCCGCGCGACTCCCACGCGCTGGTCTCGGCGCAGGCCGCCTTCCTGCCGGTCCCGCACGGCGCTGCCGCCACCTTCCACCCGGTCATCTTCAACTACCAGTCGACGGCCGGGCACCCGGCGGTCCTGACCATCCTGGTGACGCGGCAGGGCACCTCGATGTCGATCGTAGACAACGGCCGCGACCAGCTCGGCACCGGCAGCTGGGGGCAGCGGCTCTTCTTCAACGCCGGCGGGCAGCGCGCCCCGCTCACCGCCGAGCGGCGCTCCGACGTCGAGGCCAGCGGCGGCACCATGAACGGCGAGTCGGCCGCCAGCCTCGGCGAGGACGCCAACCTGCTCATGCTGATCCAGGTGCCCCTCAAGGTGGAGGCGCCGCGCCGCGCCTGGGCCATGGGCGGGGCCTCCCCGGCGCCGGCCATGAAGTCGATGGCCAAGTCGGCCGAGATGAGCGCCTCGGCCGACGCCATGGAGCAGGCGGTGCTGGGCCACGGCGAGCTGGAGGGGCCCTTCACCGAGCTGGCCGGCCTGACCATCGAGCGCGACCCGCGCTTCCCGGTCCGGGTGACGGTCCAGTTCTACCAGGCCACCTCGAGCGGCCGGGTCACCCCCGCCGAGGTCGGCAAGCTGGCCCAGCTCATCGACGCCGTCTACACCAAGGGTGACTTCGTCGGCTCGCTGGTGGTCCCCTCCCCGCGCGACCCGCCCCGCCCCACCGCCTGGAGCGGCCCGCACCCGGCGCCGGCCTGGCCCGGGGTCTGCGCCTTCCCGGGGCTGGCCGAGCGGTACGGGGTCTGCTGCCCGCCTCCCTCGCCTCCCATCGGGATCCGTTGAGCAGGGCCAGCAAGGGGCCGTGTCACGGCCAACCGTGACACGAGCCGGTTAGGATCAAGGGTGGGAGGGTTTTACGTGTCGCCACCACCACTCGCAGCGCAGCTCGAACGGGACGTCCCGGCGACCGCCGCCCTGGTGAGGTTGCGACCGCTCCTGCGCGGCTATTCGCACGCGCTGGCCGCCGCTGCGGCCCTGCCGGCCGCCTGGCTCCTGGTGACCCGGGCCCCCCCCAGGGACCGCCACCTGGGGCGCTGGCGTCTACGGCTCCTCGCTGGTCCTGCTGCTCCTGACCAGCGCCCTCTACCACCGGGTCTACTGGCCCTCCTCGCTCCGGCACCTGATCGGCCGGGTCGACCACTCGGCCATCTTCCTGCTCATCGCCGGTACCTACACGCCTTTCTGCCTGCTGCTCGGACCGGGGCTGGGCCACCGGCTGCTCCTGCTGATCTGGGTCGCCGCGGCGCTCGGCATCGGCATGGTGATCGGCTGGAGGCGGGTGCCCAAGCCCCTGCGCGCCGGCCTCTACGTGCTGCTCGGCTGGTTCATCGTGCCGGTGATCCCCTCGCTCCATGCCTCGGTGGGCTCCGGCGCGCTCGGGCTGCTCATGCTGGGCGGGGGTTTCTACACCATCGGGGCAGTGATCTACGCGCTGCGCCGTCCCGACCCATTCCCCCGGGTCTTCGGCTTCCACGAGATCTTCCACCTGCTGGTCATCGCGGCCGCGGCCTGCCACTTCCTGGTGGTCGAGGCCGCCGTGCGCGCCAGGGGCTGAGGCTGGCGCCGCGACAGGTTCTCCCTTGAACCGGCTTCGCCGGCCATGCCACATTGATCGGCCATCCGCCGCTCGCCCGTGGTCCGACGCCCCGCCGCCAGGAGATCCCGCATGTCCACCGCGCCCCTCAACCCGCTCGCCCAGGCCGCCAACGACGCGCTGCAGAAGGACTGCCCGGTGGTCCTCGGCCTCCTCGCCGAGCGCGGCAAGCGCTTCTTCTTCCCGGCCAAGGGGATCCTGGCGCAGGGGGCGGAGGCCAAGCAGAAGGCCACCTTCGCCAACGCCACCGTCGGCATCGCCACCGAGAACGGCGCGCCCATGCACCTCGGCGTGGTGAGCAAGTACTTCACCGGCCTCACCCCCGGCGAGATCTACGACTACGCCCCCAGCTACGGGAAGCCGGACGTCCGCGCCGCCTGGGCCAAGAAGCAGCGGGCCGAGACCCCGTCGCTCGGCAACCACCCGGTCTCCAACCCGGTCGTCACCAACGCCCTGACCCACGGGCTCGGCCTGGTCGGCGACCTCTTCCTCGACCCCGGCGACGCGGTGCTCAGCGCCGACCTGCTCTGGGAGAACTACAACCTCTGCTGGGAGACCCGGCTGGAAGCCCGGTTCGACTACTTCCCGTTCTTCGACGAGAAGCTGACCGGCTTCAACCTGCCAGGCTTCAAGGCCGGGCTGAAGCGCCACCGCGGCACAAAGCTGCTGGTGGCCCTCAACTTCCCCAACAACCCCTCCGGCTACACCCCGACCCGCGCCGAGGCCAGCGCCATCGTGGCCGCGCTCACCGAGGAGGCCGTGGCCGGCACCCGCCTCGTGGTCTGCGTCGACGACGCCTACTACGGGATGTTCTACCAGGCCGACTGCCAGACCGAGTCGGTGTTCGGGGCGCTGGCCCTGGCCTCGGAGAACCTGCTGGCCATCAAGGTGGACGGCGGCACCAAGGAGGCCTTCATCTGGGGGCTGCGCGTCGGCTTCCTCACCTTCGGCGTCAAGAACGGCACGCCGGCGGCCTACAAGGCGCTCGAGGACAAGACCGCCGGGCTGATCCGCGCCTACGTCTCCAACATCTCCAACCCGGGCCAGTCGGTGGTCTTGAAGGCGCTCAACGACCCCGAGTTCAGGGGCCAGCAGGCCGAGAAGGTGGCCACGCTGCAGAAGCGGGCCGCGGTGACCTCCGCCGAGTGCCGCAAGGCCGCCTACGCCGACTGCTGGGACGTCTACCCCTTCAACTCCGGGTACTTCATGTGCCTGCGGCTCAAGGGGGTCGACGCCGACGCCGTCCGGGTGCGGCTGCTGGCCGACCACGGCGTCGGGACCATCGCGCTGGGAAAGACCGACCTGCGCGTCGCCTTCTCCTGCCTCACCGAGGCCCAGATCCCCGGCGTCTTCAACGCCACCGCCGCGGCGGTCCGCGCCGTACGCGGCGCCTGACCCCCCCCCGACCGAGAACCCATGCTCCTCCGCTCCTGCCTGCTTCTCCTCGCCGCGCTCCTGCCCGGCCTGGCGCCGGCCCAGTCGGCCGGCCCGGCCTCCGCCCCGGGCGTGGTCGAGACCTCGGTCGTGAAGATCTTCAGCACCATCCGCGCCCCGGACGTGGCCCGGCCGTGGGCCAAGGCCTCGCCGGCCGAGGCGACCGGGAGCGGGGTGGTGGTGGAGGGGAAGCTGATCCTCACCAACGCCCACGTGGTGCTCTACGCCAGCCAGGTCCAGGTGCAGGCCCACCAGGCCGGCGACAAGCTCTCGGCAACGGTGGTGGCCATCGCCCCCGGCATCGATCTGGCCCTGCTCAAGCTCGACGACGAATCCTTCTTCGACAGGCACCCGCCGCTGGCCCGGCTCGCGGCGCTCCCCGACGTCAAGGACGCGGTGATGGCCTACGGCTTCCCGACCGGCGGCAGCAACCTCTCCATCACCAAGGGGATCGTCTCGCGCATCGAGTTCACCTCCTACAACTTCCCGGTCTCCGGGCTGCGCATCCAGATCGACGCGGCCATCAACCCCGGCAACAGCGGCGGCCCGGCGGTGGTGGGCGACAAGATGATCGGCCTGGCCTTCAGCACGCTGGGGGGCGCCCAGAACATCGGCTACATCATCCCCAACGAGGAGATCGAGCTCTTCCTGAAGGACGTGGCCGACGGCCGCTACGACGGCAAGCCGGCCATGCACGACGAGCTCCAGACCCTGGAGAACCCGGCGCTGCGGGCCTCCCTCAAGCTCGACAAGGGCGTGGCCGGCATGGTGGTGCACGAGCCGTTCGGCAAGGAGAGCCCGCTCAAGGCCTGGGACGTCATCACCCGCATCGGCGACACGCCGGTGGACGACCAGGGGATGATCCAGCTCGGCCCCAACCTGCGGGTGCGCTTCCAGTACCTGGTGCAGAAGCTGGTCCGCGACGGCAAGCTGCCGCTCTCCATCGTCCGCGGCGGCAAGGCCATGACGGTGGCCCTGCCGGTCGGCACCACCCGCAGGGTGATGGTGCCGGACCTGCAGGGGGCCTACCCGCCGTACTTCATCTTCGGGCCGGTGGTCTTCTCCACCGCCTCGCAGCAGCTCCTCGCGACCAGCGGCCGCGGGGCCATGGCCAACATGTTCGGGAGCCCGCTCTTCACCCGCATGCTCGACTCACCGGCCTTCCCGGACGAGGAGCTGGTGGTGGTGCCGGCGCCGTTCCTGCCGCACCGGCTGGCCAAGGGCTACGACTCGCCGCAGGGGGCGGTCGTCAAGACCATCAGCGGCGTGCCGGTGAGGAACCTGCGCCACGCGGTCGAGCTGCTGCGCGACGCCAGGGGCGAGTTCACGATCATCGACTTCGACCGGCGCGGCGGCGAGGCCATCGTCTTCGCCCGCAAGGAGCTGGAGGCGGCCACCGAGGAGCTGCTCACCGACAACGGCATCCGCGCCCAGGGCACGCCCGAGCTGCTCAAGATCTGGAGCGCCAGGAGCGCGAAGTAGCAAGCCCGGCGCCCCGGATGGAGTGCGCAGCAGCTGCGGGATGTGACCGCGAGTGACGCAAGGTACGCCAATTTTGCGCACGGCGTCAGGCCGGGCGGCCTAACGTGGCGTACCGAGGCGCCTCGGTCGCGGGACCTCTTCTTGCAGATTCCCCCTGGCATCCAGGGGGATCACCAGATGGCCTGCGCACATACACCGACGTGTCCGCTCTTCTCGCTCTTCACCATGAAGTCCTCGCTGAAGGTCTGGCAGGACCACTACTGCATGGACAAGTTCGAGGAGTGCAACCGCTTCCGGCTCGCCCACGCCGGTGAGCGCGTGCCACCCAACATGCTCCCCAACGGGCGCTCACTGCAGCAGCGCACCCCGTGAGCGGGTACCTCCCGTGGTGGGGAACCGCGCTCGCGCTCGGGACGCTCCCCGTCTGCTACTGGATCGCGCTGCGACGTCCGCTCGGGGTCTCCGGTGTGCTGGCCCGCTTCACGCGGGTCCGCGAGGAGCTTGAGTTCGATCGCGGGGTGGCCGCCGTCAACAACTTCGACCAGTCGGCGCTGGAGGCAGAGATGCTGGCCCTGACCCGGGAGGCGTTCGGCGACCGGGGAGGGCTGCTGGCCGTGGACGCGCCCTCCACGCCGGGTGACGCCCGGCCGGCCGCCGGGGTCATGGAGCCGGCCCGCACCGTCGCCACCGCCGGACGGGCCTGCGCCCCGGTGCCTCCCCTCGCCTCCCACCTCACCTTCCTCGCCATGCTGGTCCTGGGCGGGGCCGTGGTCGCCCTGCTGCGCGGGAGCTGGGGCGCCGGGTTCGGCGCCGCCTTCACCGCGCAGTTTGCGGCCGGTCCCGCAGGGCTCGCCGCGCTGGCCGGCGGCGGCGTCATGGTCGGGTTCGGCGCCGCAATGTGCGGCGGCTGCAGCGCCGGCCACGGCCTGACCGGCGCCGGGCGGCTCATGCCCGGCAGCCTGGTCTCCACCGGCGTCTTCTTCGCCGCCGCCGTCGCCACCGCGCTGCTGCTCGGCTGGAGGGCCTGGTGACAGGCGCGCTGCGGAGCCACCTGCTGATGGGGGCCACGGGACTGGTACTCGGCGTCACCGTGTCGGCGGCCGGGTTCAGCGACTGGGGCGAGGTCCATCGGATGTTCAGCCTCGGCCTCCTCGACGGCGGCCCGAGCCGGGACAGCCTGCGAATGCTGCTCGGCTTCGGCGGGGCGGTGCTGCTGGCCATGGCAGGCTTCCGGCTGCTGGCCCGGCACGACCAGATCCCGGTGAAGCCGATCCGATCCGGGACCATCTCCGGCGCCCTGCTCTTCGGCGCCGGCTGGGCCATCACCGGCGCCTGCCCGGCGGCGGCGTTGGTGCAGCTGGGTGAGGGGAAGGCCGCCGCGCTGGCGACCCTGATCGGCATCCTCGCTGGCGCCTGGCTCCACGAGCAGGCGCGGCGGCGATTCCACTGGCCCCGCCACTCCTGCGTGGATTAGTCGCGCCGGGCTCGGCCCGGCTCAATCCGAAAGCACCAGGACGCGACTCCGCCTCTCCCCCCTCAACTCCTGTAGTCGGCGTTCTCGGTCACGTACTCGTGCGTGAGATCTGCGCCGAGCACCTCGGCCTGGCCGGGCCCGCCGTTGAGCGCCACCTCGATCTCGACGGCGCGCTCGTGCCGCGGGAAGTCGATCGGTGGCCTGAAGGTGATGCCGTCGGGGGCCGGGGCCTGCGGGTAGAGCTCCGCCGCCACCAGGTGGGCGGTGAGCCGCCGCTCCTTCTCCCGGTCGAGCTGGAAGAGCCCGCCCTCCAGGATCACCTCGCCGCCCAGGGTGAGCTGCGCCCGCGACGGGTCGAGGGCGATGCCGCGCGCGCCGGCCTCCTTGCCGAGCGCCGCCACCAGCCGGCCGACGTTGGGGTCGTTGCCGGCCACGGCGGTCTTGAGGAGCGGTGAGTTGACGATCGCCTTGCCGAGCTGGCGGGCCGCGGTGGCGTCGGGCGCCCCACGCACCCTGACCCGCATGACGTGGCGCACCCCCTCGCCGTTCCGGACCACGTCCTCGGCCAGGTCCCGGCAGACCCGCAGCAGGCCGGCCCGGAAGGCCTCGCGGTCGACCGGCCCGGCGGCGCCGGAAGCGAGCGCCACCACGGTGTCGCTGGTGGAGGTGTCCGAGTCGATGGAGATGGCGTTGAAGCTCTGGTCGACCGCCTCGGCGAGGGCGGCGCGCAGCTCGGCCCGGCCCACCGGGGCGTCGGTCAGCAGGTAGACCAGCATGGTGGCCAGGTTCGGCTCGACCATCCCGGCCCCCTTGGCGATGCCCACGATCGAGGCCCCGCCCGGCAGGTCGGCTCGGCGGACCTTGGGGTAGAGATCGGTGGTCATGATGCCCTCGGCCGCCGGGAGGATGCTGCTCCCCTGCAGCGAGGCGACCGCTGCCGGCAGCGCCTCGCTCATGGCCTCGAGCGGCAGCCGCCAGCCGATGACCCCGGTCGAGGAGGGCAGCACCTCCGAAGGGGCCAGCCCGAGCAGCCCGGCCGCCTCGGCGCAGAGCCGCTCCGAGGCCTCGACGCCGCCGGGTGCGCAGACGTTGGAGATCTTGTTGTTGACGAGCACGGCGCCGAGCCGCGGCTCGGCGAGCCGTCGCCGCCCCACCAGCACCGGGGCCCCGGGGAAGGCGTTCCGGGTGAAGACCGCGGCGAAGGCCCCGGTCGGTGCGTCGAGCGTGAGCAGCGCCAGCTTCATGCGGGCCGGCTTCTCCACCTCGAAGGGGACGAACTCGAAGGCCGCGGCGCCGGCGCGGAAGCCGCGCGGCAGGCCGGCCTGGCTGGTGAGCCAGGCCCGGTGGGCGGCGCGGTCGGCGAAGCTCAGCGAGGTGCTCGGCATGCATGTCTCCTGCTACAGTCGGCCCGCGTGTCTACCATCAACCAGCTCACCCGGGAGATCCACGCCAAGATCGTCTATTACGGTCCGGGCCTCTCGGGGAAGACCTCCACGCTCAGGAGCATCCACGGCTCGGTCCGCCCCGAGACCCGCGGCCAGCTGGTGTCGCTGGCCACCGAGGGCGATCGGACCCTCTTCTTCGACTTCCTCCCGCTCACCGTCGAGCAGGTCAACGGGCTGACGCTGCGGCTGCAGCTCTACACCGTCCCCGGCCAGATCTTCTACGAGGCGACCCGGCAGCTGGTGCTCAACGGCGCCGACGGCGTGATCTTCGTGGCCGACTCGCAGGGGGCCGCCACCGACGCCAACCAGGAGTCGCTGGCCAGCCTGGAGCGGAACCTCGAGGCGCTGGGGCACGACCCGGCCACCTTCCCCTTCGCCTACCAGTGGAACAAGCGGGACCTCCCCGGCGCGCTGCCGGTGGCCTCGCTGCGCGCCGCGCTCAATCCGCACGGCCGCCCCGAGTTCCCGTCGGTGGCCAGCCGGGGCGAGGGGGTGATGGACCCGCTCAAGGAGGTGACCCGGCAGCTGTTGGCCGCCCTCCGCACCCGGCCACCGGCGCCGCAGCGCCGTCCGACGTCACCGGGCGTCATCACGCTCCCCCTATCGTCCGAACCGACCGCGCCTTCCCCTGCGGCCGCCAGCCCTCCCAAGCCGGCGTTTGCGCCCCGGGCGGCAACACCCCCGGCACCCGCTTTCGCAGATCCACCCGCGCCTCGTCCCGCACCGCCGCCGGCCGCCATGCCGGCCAGGAGCCCCCTCACCTTCACGCGCCTCTTCACCACCGGGAATGCCCAGCTGGCCGAGGTGGAGCGGGCCATCTGCGAGGGCCGGGCGACCACGGCGGTGCGCGCCGCGGCCCAGGGGATCTCCGAGGTGCTGGGTGGACTGGAAGTCCTGGAGCGCTCCGACGCCGCCCGGGCGGCCCTCCTCGGCCTCGACGGGCGCGACTACCTGAAGCTGCTCAGGCTCTCCCGGCTGCCCGAGGGGCTGGCCACCGAGGCCGATGCGCTCTTCGCGCTCCACGTCCTTGTGGGGGCACGGCTTCGGGCAGATTCGATCTAGGAACCCGAAAGGGGATTTGCCTCTGAGGCGAACCAACGTTACCAACCGTGCATGAACCTCGTGACCCGTTTCGCCGGTAACGTCCGGAAGCTCCGTGGCAAGAAGCAGCTCTCGCAGAAGACCCTGGCCGACAAGATCGGCATCTCGGTCTCCTACGTGTCGATGCTGGAGCGCGGACAGCGCTCGCCGCCGCTCGACATGCTGGAGAAGGTGGCCAAGGCGCTGGGCGTCCCGCCCATCTCGCTCCTCGGCGGGAAGTAGCGCCCGGCCTCTCCGGAGGCGGCTGCGTCAGCGGCCCAGCGTCGGTTGGCCCGGTTGCCAGCCGGCCCCGACGGCGTCGCCGGTCCGCAGCGCCTCCAGCACCCGCACCAGCTCCGAGATCGACCGGCCCACCTTGCGGTTGTTGGCGGTGGCGTACTGGATCACGCCCTGCGGGTCGAGGGCGAAGGCCTTGAAGTCCGGCGCCGGGTCGAGAATGCTCAGCATCCGCTCACCATGCGCTAGAGGTAGGCGGGCTTCCAGGCGGCGTCAAGCGCCCTCACCGGAGAGACCATGACCTCGGCTTTGCTCGCCCTCGCCCTCAGCACCTTCTCGATCGTCGCCGCCGACGTCCGCACCGGCCAGCTCGGCGTGGCGGTCCAGTCCAAGTTCCCCACCGTGGGCGCCATCGTCCCGGCGGCCCGGGCCGGGGCCGGCGCGGTGGCCACCCAGGCGCTCGGCAACGTGAAGTGGAAGAAGGAGGCGCTCGACCTGATGGCCAGGGGGGTGCCGGTCGAGGAGGTGCTGAAGCGGCTGGTGGCGGCCGACCCCCAGCGCGATGACCGGCAGCTCGGGCTGGTCGACGCCAAGGGCAAGGCGGCCAGCTGGACCGGGAAGCGCTGCCCCGACTTCGCCGGTTCGATCGTCGGTGACGGCTTCGCGGTGCAGGGGAACATCCTGGTCGGCCGCGCCACCCTCGAGGCCATGGCGGCCACCTACCAGGCGGCCGTCAAGGCCGGCAAGCCGCTGGCGGAGCGGCTGCTGCTGGCGCTCGAGGCCGGCCAGGCCGCGGGCGGCGACCGGCGCGGGCAGGAGTCGGCGGCGCTGCTGGTGGTCCGCACCGGAGGCGGCTACCTCGGCGGCGACGACACCTGGGTTGACCTGCGGGTCGACGACTCGCCGGCGCCGATCGCCGAGCTGCGCCGACTCTACGTCGAGGTGCACCAGTACTACTTCGGCGACACCACCGAGCTCGTCACCATCGACGCGGCGCTGGCCCGGGAGCTGCAGTCCTCGCTCGGCCTGCTCGGCTTCTACAAGGGGCCGGCCAGCGGCGCCTACGACGCTGCCACCCGGCTGGCGATGGAGGACTGGATGGGCTGGGAGAACCTGGAGGGGCGCATCAAGCCGGACCAGGTCGTCGACGCGCTGGTGCTGCGCCACCTGCGTAGACAGGTTGCCGAGCGCGGAAGGAAGTAGCGCGCCGGCCGGGCGTCCGGGCTCGCCTCCCGGTTCGGCGGTCTGCTATCCTCACCGACCCTCGAAGCAAACCGCACGGAGGCTACGGCGTCATGAGTCAGAAGAAGCTGCGCGTGGGTGTCCTGGGTGCGACCGGCATGGTGGGCCAGCGGTTCCTGGCGCTGCTGGAGAAGCACCCCTGGTACGAGGTGACGTTGCTGGCCGCCAGCGCCAACTCGGCCGGGCAGAGGTACGCCGACGCCGTCAAGGGGCGCTGGGCGCTCAAGACCTCCATGCCCGCCGCCCAGGCGGCGCTCACGGTGAAGAACGCCTCCGACGTCAAGGCCATCGCCGCCGAGGTCGACTTCGTCTTCTGCGCCGTCGACATGTCGAAGGAGGAGACCGCCAAGCTCGAGGAGGACTACGCCAGGGCCGAGACCCCGGTCATCTCCAACAACTCGGCGCACCGCGCCACGCCCGACGTGCCGATGATGGTCCCCGAACTCAACCCGGAGCACGCCCAGGTGATCGAGCTGCAGCGCAAGCGGCTCGGCGTGAAGCGCGGCTTCATCGCCGTGAAGCCGAACTGCTCGCTGCAGAGCTACGTGCCGGCCATCCACCCGCTCATGAAGTTCGGGCCGCAGAAGATCGCGGTCTGCACCTACCAGGCTATCTCCGGGGCCGGGAAGACCTTCGAGACCTGGCCGGAGATGGTCGACAACCTCATCCCCTTCATCAAGGGGGAGGAGGAGAAGTCGGAGAAGGAGCCCATGAAGATCTGGGGGCGGATCGAGGGGAGCGGCATCGTGGCCGCCCAAACCCCGGTCATCAGCGCCCAGTGCATCCGGGTGCCGGCCTCCGACGGCCACATGGCGGCGGTCTTTGTGCAGTTCGAGAAGAAGACCAGCAAGGAGGAGATCCTCGGCCTCTGGAAGTCGTTCGCCGGGCGGCCGCAGCAGCTGGCGCTGCCGAGCGCTCCGACCCCGTTCCTGCAGTACTTCGAGGATGACTCGCGCCCGCAGACCCGGCTCGACCGCGACGCCGGGAACGGCATGGCGGTCACCATCGGCCGGCTCCGCCCCGACAGCCTCTTCGACTGGCGCTTCGTGGCCCTCTCGCACAACACGGTGCGCGGCGCCGCCGGCGGCGCGGTGCTGACCGCCGAGCTGCTCACCAAGGATGGCTGGATCGCCGCCAAGTAGGGGTGGTGGCGGGCGCTGGCCAAGGGGCTGACCGCGGCGGTGGTTGCGGCCCGGCTCCGCTCCGCTAGATTGGTCCGATGTCCCGGACCTCCAGCCACCCGATCGACCCGCTCTTCCTGCGCCGCTGGTCACCGCGCGCCATGTCGGGCGCCCCGCTGACCCGCGCCCAGCTCCTCCCCCTGCTGGAGGCGGCCCGCTGGGCGCCCTCCGGCGGCAATGGCCAGCCCTGGCGCTTCGCCTACGCGCTGGCCGGCACGCCGCACTTCGAGCGGTTCCTGTCCACGCTGGTGCCGGGCAACCGGGAGTGGTGCCTGCGGGCCGGGGCGCTGGTGCTGCTCAGCGCCAGGGTGGTCCGCGACGACGGCAAGCCCTCGCCTTCGGCGCCTTTCGACGCCGGCGCCGCCTGGATGGGGCTGGCGCTGCAGGGGACCCTCTCCGGGCTGGTGGTCCACGCCATGGCGGGGTTCGACCGCGAGGCAGCGCGGGCCGCGGTGGCGCTGCCGGCGGGGCTCGAGCCGCAGGTGATGATCGCGGTGGGCCACCCCGGCCGCCTCGAGGAGCTCCCTGAGAAGCTGCGGGAGCGGGAGCTCCCGAGCGACAGGCTGCCGCTCGAGGCGCTGGTGGTCGAGGGGGCGTTCACCGCCTGACCGGGAGTAGTTCGCAGGACGCTTGCCGCACCGCGCCATCCGACGCCCCTTGCGGCGAACTGCCGCTCAACGTACGAAAAAGCGATCGCCACCCGCCGCACGGAGGAACTCTCATGCGCCTCGCACCCCGGATCTCACTTCTGGTCGCCGCCTCACTGCTCTCCATCGGGTCCGCCCACGCCGAGACCGTCGTCAAGATCGGCGCCGCGCTCAGCCTGACCGGCCCCGCCGCCGCCTACGGCGCGCAGCAGAAGGTCGGCATCCTCGCCGCCGTCGAGGAGGTCAACCGGTCGGGCGCGCTCAAGGGCGTGAAGCTCGAGGCGGTCATCGAGGACGACGCCTCCACCAAGGAGCAGGGCATCGCAGTCTTCCAGCGCTTCATCAACAAGGACAAGGTCGCGGCCATCATCGGCCCGACCCTCTCCAACACCGCCACCGCCGCCGACCCGCTGGCGCAGGGCGCCAGGGTGCCGGTGGTGGCCGTCTCCAACACCGCGCCCAAGGGGATCACCGACATCGGCGACTTCATCTGGCGGGTCTCGCTCACCGAGGGCCAGGTCATCCCCGGCGCGCTCAAGCGGCTCCAGGCCAAGCTCGGCTTCAAGAAGGCCGGCGTCCTCTACGGCAACGACGACGCCTTCACGCAGGCCGGCTACAACGTCATGAAGGCCGCGACCGAGGCCATGGCGCTGGAGGTGGTCGGAACCCAGACCTTCGCCAAGCCCGACAAGGACTACACGGCGCAGCTCACCGCGCTGCTGGGCGGGAAGCCCGAGATCCTGATCGTCTCGGCGCTGGTGGAGAACGCCTCTGGCATCGTGGCCCAGGCCCGCCAACTCGGCTGGCAGGGGCCCATCTTCGGCGGCAACGGCTTCAACAGCCCGAAGCTCATGGGCAACGCCGGGCCGGCTGCCGAAGGCGTCTACGTCGGCACGGCCTGGAACAAGGTGAGCTCCGCGGCGCCCAACCAGGCCTTCTTGAAGAACATGGCCGCCCGCGCCCATGAGCCCGACCAGTTCTGCGCGCAGGCCTGGACCGGGGTGATGGCGATCGCCGAGGCCATCAGGCTCTCCGGCAAGGGCGGCCGCGAGGAGGTGCGCGCCGGCTTCCTCAAGCTCAAGGCCCTGCCGACCCCGCTCGGCACCTTCTCCTTCCTCGAGAGCCGCGACGGCAGCCACGACCCTGCGCTGCAGGTGGTCAAGGACGGCAAGTTCCAGATCGTGCAGTAGCCGGACCCGGGGCCGGAGGCGAGCGTGGGACAGCAGGTCATCAACGGGCTGTTCCTGGGGAGCATCTACGCCCTCTTCGCGCTCGGCTACACCCTCGTCTTCGGCGTCCTCGACATCCTCAACCTGGCCCACGCCGCGGTCTTCATGGTGGCCACCTTCGTGGCGGTGGCGCTGGTCGGGCACGGGGTCCACATCCTGCTGGCGCTGCCGGCGGCCGTGCTCTTCGCCGGGCTGCTCGGGCTGGTGCTGGAGCGGGTGGCCTTCCGCCCTTTGCGGGCGCGCACCGACTCCAACATCGCCGGGTTGATCAGCTCGCTGGCGGCCGCCACCATCATCGAGGCGGTGGTTCTGGAGATCTGGGGGCCCAACATCACCCGGTTCCCGTTCGGCACGCTGCCGGAGGGACCGACCAACCAGCTCCGGCTGCTCGGCGGGACGGTGTCGCGGCTGCAGCTCACCATCATCGCCGTGGCCGGGTTGCTGGTGTTGGCCCTCACCTGGCTGGTGCAGCGGACCCGCCTGGGACGCGAGGTGCGCGCGGTGGCCGAGAGCCCGCGGGCGGCCCGGGTGCTCGGCGTCGACGTCGACCGGGCCATCGCCGCCGCCTTCTTCATCTCCTCGGCGCTGGGCGGCGCCGGCGGCGTGCTCTACGGGCTGGCCTTCAACTCCATCTCTCCCGACATGGGGCGCGGCGTGGAGCTGAAGGGGCTGGCGGTGATCATCCTCGGCGGCATGGGCTCGATGCCCGGCGCGGTGCTGGCCGGCTTCGCCCTCGGCCTCACCGAGGTCTTCGTGGTGGCCAACCTGGGCGGCTCCTGGCGCGACGTCATCTCCTTCGCCGGGCTCTTCCTCTTCCTGGTGCTGCGGCCGCGCGGCCTGCTGGGCGCCGCCGTGACCCGGGAGGCGTGACCCGCCGCCATGCTCGAGCAGCTCTCCGACCTCTACCTGACCTACCAGTCGACCCTCGGGTACATCGGCATCAACGCCCTGCTGGCCCTCTCGGTCTACGTCTCGCTCTCCTGCGGACAGCTGGCGCTCGGCAGCGCGGGCTTCGCCGCGCTCGGGGCCTACGCCGGCGCCCTGGCCACCATGAAGGCCGACCTCCCCTTCCCGCTGGCCCTGCTGCTGTCGGCCCTGCTGCCGGCGCTGGTGGCGGTGCCGCTCGGGCTGCCGGTGCTCCGCCTCAAGGGGGTCTTCCTGGCCATCGCCACCATCGGGTTCGGCGAGGTGGTGCGGCTCGGCCTCGTCAACTGGGAGTACGTCAACGGTGCCCAGGGGATCGTGGCCATCCCGCAGAAGGCCTCGATCTGGATGATCTCCCTGGCGGTGGCGGTGACCCTCTACGTGCTCTCACGGGTGCGCGGCTCCAAGTGGGGCTTCGCGCTCGAGGCCATCCGCGAGGACGAGCCGGCGGCGCGGACCATGGGGATCCCCTCCACCCGGTACAAGCTGGCCATGCTGGTGCTGGGAGCGGCGCTGGCCGGGCTGGCGGGCGGGCTCGAGGCCCACTTCACCTTCATGGTGGCGCCCAACGGCTTCGGCTTCTCGCGGGTCGTCGACATGCTGGTCTTCGCGGTGGTCGGTGGCGCCCAGCTCTTCTGGGGACCGGTGGTCGGCGCCGGCTTCCTCACCGTGCTCCCCGAGGTGTTGCGCGAGGTGGCGCCCCTGGTTGGCATCGAGCCTGGCCCCTTGCGCATGCTGGTCAACGGCCTGGTGCTGCTGCTGGTGATCCTCTACCTCCCGGCCGGGCTGGTCTCGCTGCCGCGGCGGCTGAGGGAGCGGAGGGCGGCGCCATGAGCGCGCTGCTCTCGCTGCGTGGCGTCGAGCGGAGCTTCGGCGGCCTCCGGGCCGTCGACGGCGCCAGCTTCGAGGTCGAGGCCGGGACGGTCCACGGGCTGATCGGCCCCAACGGCGCCGGCAAGACCACGCTCATCAACCTGGTCTCGGGGCTGCTGGCCCCGACCGGCGGATCGATCCATCTCAGCGGTCGGGCCATCGGCGGCCTGGCGCCGCCGCGCATCGCCGCCCTCGGCGTTGCCCGGACCTTCCAGAACATCCGGCTCTTCCCGGAGCTGACGGCGCGCGACAACGTGCTGGTCGGCCAGCACCTCCGGCGCCACCCCTCCCTGCTGGCGCGGCTGCTCCTGCTCCGGAGCGCGCGTGACGAGGCCCAGGCGGCGCGAGAGCGGGCCGCGGCGCTGCTGGCCCGCGTCGGCCTCCCCGGCCGGGTCGACGAGCAGGCCCGCCACCTCTCCTATGGCGAGCAGCGGCGCGTCGAGATCGCCCGGGCGCTGGCCAGCCAGCCGAGCCTGCTGTTGCTCGACGAGCCGACCGCCGGGATGAACCCGGTCGAGGTGCAGGGGGTGGCGGCGCTCATCCGCCAGGTGGCGGCCGAGGGCCACTCGGTGCTTCTGGTGGAGCACAACGTGCGCCTGGTGATGGACGTCTGCGACCGGATCACGGTGCTCAACTTCGGCAAGGTGATCGCCGAGGGGACGCCGGCGGCGGTGGCGGCCGACCCGGCCGTGATCACCGCCTACCTGGGGAGCGAGCGATGAGCGTCGCGGCGCCCCTGCTCGAGGTCGAGGACCTGCACGTCGCCTACGGCCAGGTCGAGGCGGTGCGCGGGGTGTCGCTGCGCGTCGACGAGGGGCAGATCGTCACGCTGATCGGACCGAACGGCGCGGGGAAGACCTCCATCCTCTCGGCGCTGGCTGGCCTGGTGAAGCCGCGCGCCGGGCGGGTCAGGCTGGGGGGCGTCGACGTGACCGGGCTGCCGGCGCACCGGACCGTGGCGGCCGGGCTGGTGCTGGTGCCCGAGGGGCGGGCCATCCTCGGGCGGATGACCATCGAGGAGAACCTGCGGCTGGCCGGGGAGCGGCGCCAGGCCGCGGGCGCGCTGGCGGTGGCCATCGAGGAGCAGTACCGGCGCTTCCCGGTGCTGGGTGAGCGGCGGCGGCAGCTGGCCGGTTCCCTCTCGGGTGGGCAGCAGCAGATGCTGGCGTTCGCCCGGGCCCTGCTGTCCCGGCCGCGGGTGCTGCTGCTCGACGAGCCGTCGATGGGGCTGTCGCCGATCCTGGTGCAGCAGATCTTCGAGACCATCAGGGAGATCCACCGCGGGGGGACCACCATCTTGCTGGTGGAGCAGAACGCCAGGCTGGCCCTCTCGGTGAGCAGCTTCGGGTACGTCATCGAGCACGGCCGGCTGGCGCTCCAGGGGGCCGCCGCGGAGCTGGCGATCGATGCACGGGTCCAGGCCGCCTACCTGGGTGGCTGAGTCCGACCCCGACCGAGAGTAGTTGGCGCTAGAAGGAGCGGAGGAGTGAAACGAGCAGGCTGGAGCGAGGACCGAACGTGCTTCCCGAGGCCTCCGCGAGCCTGAGTAGGCGAAGGGCGGTGCGGATGAAGCTCCCCAAGGCCCTTGGGAGGGGACCTGGC
>JANYBC010000100.1 GCA_025360965.1 Anaeromyxobacter sp.
CCGCGCTACGACGCCGAGCGGGTCCACGGCTCCTCGCTGACCCGCGCCACGCTGGAGCGGCTGCTGGAGCGGCTGGCGGGGCTGCCGCTGGCCGAGCGGGCCCGCCTCCCCGGCATGGAGCCGAAGCGGGCCGACGTCATCGTGGCCGGCGCCGTGGTGGTCTCCGAGGCCATGGCCCTGACCGGCTTCGAGGCCCTGACCGTCTCCGACCGCGGGGTCCGCTGGGGGCTGGTCCACGAGCTGCTCGCGGCCGCTCGCGGTTGACGCGGCCGGTCCCCGAGGTTACGAACAGCGCCCCATGTATCGCCCCTGGGCCATCGTCTGCGACTTCGACGGCACCGCGCTCGCCTTCGACCTCGGCGACGCGGTGGCGCAGCACTTCGCCGGCGAGGCGGCCTACCAGGAAGCCGAGGAGAGGTTCCGGGCCGGCCAGGACAGCTTCGGCGTCCTGCTGCGGGCGGTCTTCGCCCCCATCACCGCCAGCCGGGAGGAGATCGCCGCCTTCGCCATCGAGCGCGCCGCCTGGCGCCCGGGCTTCGTGGAGTTCCTCTCCTGCTGCCAGCGGGCCGGTCACCGCGTGCTGGTGCTGGGCGATGGCGCCGGCGACCGCTGCGCCGCCGCGGCCGGCGACCTGGTCTTCGCCCGCGCCGGCTCCAGCCTGGTGGGCTGGTGCCGGGAGCGTCACCTCGTCCACTCCGAGTTCAGCACCTTCCACGAGGTCCTGGCGCAGGTCCCGGAGCTGTCCGCGGTGGCCCCCTAGAAGAGGCCGATCGTGAAGTGGACCGCCCAGAGCCGCTCGTTGAGCGCGGCGTCGGGCACCAGGTTGAAGCCGACGTCGAGCGCGGCCGGTCCCACCGGGGTCACGAAGCGGATCCCCGAGCCGGCGTTGGGGCGCAGGTCGATCAGCCTGAAGTTGGCTGGGTTGACCCAGAGGTTGCCGAGGTCGGCGAAGAAGCCGAGCTCGACGCTCTTGGAGATGCCGATGCGGAGCTCGCCCTTCAGGAGCAGGTAGGCCTCTCCGCCTTCGCTCACCACCTGCTTCCCGCCCGCCAGGGTCGCGCCGGGCCCGGTGCAGCCGGCGCCGCTGATCGAGCTGGCGCAGTGATGCGACTGCTCGGCCAGGCTGGCGCGGAGGTCCTGGGCCACCATCTCCTCCTCGGCGTAGCCGCGCATGCTGCCGGCCCCGCCGAGGAAGAAGCGCTTGGGGACGATGGTCCGCGAGGCCGGGTCGAGCGCGTAGATCCGGCCGCCGCGGGCCGAGAGGGCCAGGGTGGTGGTGCGGCTCACCGGCAGGTAGCCGGAGACCGTCCCCTGCACCTTGACGAGGTTGCTGTAGATGTCGCTGCCCGGGAAGAAGCCCAGGTACCGCTCGCCGGCGGCGCCGACCGAATGGGCCAGCTCGGACGAGCCGGTGGCGAACCAGCCCGAGTGCGGGTGGGCGGCGTTGTCCCGGAAGTCGAAGGTGAGGGTCGGGCGGACCGACTGGAGCGAGGTGGTCCCCTCGTCGAAGCGGAGCCGCTCCAGGTCGGCCTGGGTCAGGTAGTCGGTCACCCCGGTCCGCCGCAGGTTGCCGACCATCAGCTCGTACTGCAGGGAGGCGGTGATGCGGCTGGTGAGCGGGCGGTCGGCGCCGACCAGGAAGGAGATGTCCGACATGTCGTAGGCTCGCCGCCGCAGGCGCTCGGCGATCAGGTCGAGGTGGGTGCTGAGCTGGAAGGAGAAGAGCTGCGGTGCGCGCAGCCCGACGTCGGCGCGCCCTTCCCAGCGGTTCTTGGGGCTGACGGTCTCCAGCTCGGGGCGGAAGACCTCCAGCGGGTAGTTGACCTTGGCGCGGGTGGTCAGCTCCAGCGCCCGACCCAGCAGGTTGGGCTGTCCCCACTCGACCGAGGCGCGCGGCCCGTTGGCGATGGAGAAGCCGGCTCCGGTGGCGATGTAGAGCCAGGGGCGCTCCGAGAGCTCGATGTTCAGGTCCTTGACCGCCTCGGGGGTCTCGGCGTCGGAGAGCCGCAGCGCCACCGAGCGGAACACCCCCAGGCCGAGCAGCGCCGACTGGGTCCTGGCCACGGCCTCGGGATTGTATGGCTCCCCCTCCTTGACCGAGACGGCGCGCCGGATCACCGCAGCCCGGGTGCGCCGGTTGCCGGTCACCAGCACCCGGCCGATGCGGACCCGTGGCCCCTCCTCGACCACGAAGCGCAGCACCGCGAGGTGGCGCTCGCGGTCGATCTCCTCCTTGGCCTCGACCCGCGCGTAGAGGAAGCCGCGCGCCAGGTAGAGTCGCTGGAGCCCGGTGCGCGTCGCCTCCACCTTGTCGAAGTCCAGCGGCGCCCCCGGGGCCAGCCGGGCCTCACGGGAGAGCTCGGTGAGCGGAACCTGGACGTTCCCCTCGAAGCCGATCGAGTCGACGCTGGTCCGCTCGCCCTCGCGCAGCCGCACCAGCACGTCCACCTGCCCGCTCTCGGCGTCGGCCGAGACCGACCAGCCGAGCACGGCCGCGTCGAGGAAGCCGCTGCCCTGGGACTCGCCGAGGAGCCGCTGCAAGGCCCGGTCGAACTGCGCCTCGTCGAGCACCAGCTCCGGCGGGGGCCGGGCCGGCGGGGCCCGGCGGGGCGGGGCGCTGGGGATCGAGGCCTCCAGGGCACGTGCCATCTCGCTGGCCGGGCTCTCCGGGGGCGCGCCCTGCTCCTCCTCCAGCAGCGCCCGCAGCCGCTCGCTGGCCGCCTCGTCGCCGGCGTCGTCGGCCCTCTCGACGCGCAGGTGGCGCAGCCGATAGACGCGGCCCTCGGTGACGTGGATGGTCACCACCAGACCGTCGCCGACGCGCCGCTCCTCGGCCTCCACGCGGGCCAGGGCGTAGCCGTGGGAACGATAGAAGGCTCGCAGCCGCTCCACCCCGGCGTCGATGGCCGCCCCGTCGAGCGCCGCACCGCCGTCGAGCTGGAGCTGCGCCTCCAGCTCGCTCCTCGTGAATGCCGAGGTGCCGCGCAGCTCCAGGGCCATGGGCGGGCCGGGCTGCACCGGGATCTCCACGTCGACGCCGTCCGGTGCCTCGCGCAGCACCGGCTGGCCGATCCGCCCGCGCCGATGGCCGGTGGCGTGGAGCCCGTTCAGCAGCACCTCGAGATCGGCGCGCAGGCGGTCCTCCAGCAAGGCCCCCCCCGGCCGTGTCGCCAGCCGCGCCAGCAGCCCCGCCTCGTCGGCCCCGGCGCCGGGCAGTCGCACCGACTTGACGAGCGTGGGCGGGCCGGCGGTCACCCGGAGCGTCAGCGTGGCGCCCGGCTCCCCGGCCAGGGAGCCGCTCACCGCCGCCCCCAGGTAGCCCTGACGGCGCAGGGCCAGGCGGGCCCGCTCCGAGATCCGCTCGACGTCGTCCTGGTCCACCGGGTCACCGAGCGTCAGCTGGAGCTCGGCCTTGAGCTCCCGCTCGCCGGGCGGCATCGGACCCTGGTAGGTGAAGGCCACCGCGGTGAGGATGCGCAGCGGCAGGCACTCGATGGTCAGGTCGACCCAGCGCCCGTCCTTGCCGCCCGGCGGGCTCACCTCGACCTCGGAGGCCACCACGTCCCGGCAGCGTCCGGTCTGGAAGACCCGGCTGACGGTGCGGCGCAGCGCTGGGATCGTCACCGGATCGCCCCGCTCCAGGGTCACCAACGCCTCGAGCGCCGGGTCGTCCTGGTGTGCGGGGAGCACCAGCTTCACGCTGGCGGCGCGGCGCTGCACGGGCGGCCCCTCCGAGGGTGGCGGCGCCACCTGCTCGGCCCCTGCGGCCAGCCCCGGCAGCAGGGCCAGGGCGAGGAGCACGGCGCGGCCCATGCTCACTCGTGCCACTCCCACCGGAGCCGGAGGTCGAGCCCGTGGTCGCCGCCGGTCTTCGGCTCGGGGTTGTCGTTGTCCCACTGGTACTGGAGCGCGGTGTGGTCGCCGAGCCGCAGCTCGGCCTGGGCCTTCTGTCCCTTGTTGCCCGAGAGCGGGGCCTGGTAGCGCAGCTTGAGCCGGTCCTTCACCAGCCAGGACTCGAACTCGGCGCGCGGCTCGACCTGCCCGAGCGACTCGGAGTAGGCGCTGGTGACCCGCACCGAGAGGTCCTGCAGCACCTCGCCGCGTGGCATGAAGCGGCGCACCTGCTCGTCGAGGCCCGAGGCCGAGATGAGGGCCTGGGCCGCGGCCGCCTGGGCCGTCCCCTGGACGCCGGAGCTGGCCGGGGTGTCGCGCGAGGTGTAGCCCATGGAGAGCAGGGTGATGATGTCAGGCTGCGAGAGCGGTGGCGAGGAGGTGAGCCCCAGCCTCGGCTCGGCGAGCGGGCCGAAGACATGCATGAAGACCTGGTAGTCGCGCACCCGCGCCTCGCCGTGGACGTCGAGCCCCATCTCGACCCGGTTTCGCTCGGTAAAGTCCACCACGGCGTGGCTGAGGACGAA
This sequence comes from Anaeromyxobacter sp., assembly GCA_025360965.1. Classification (GTDB taxonomy): domain Bacteria; phylum Myxococcota; class Myxococcia; order Myxococcales; family Anaeromyxobacteraceae; genus JADKCZ01. Next base: position 4,419 of record JANYBC010000100.1, read on the forward strand.
CTCGTTGCCTCGGAACATGGCGTGGCTCCCCTCGGTCATGGTGAGCGAGCCGAGAATCCCCGGGGCGGCCAGGCTGCCGACCAGGGTCAGCTCGCCGCGCACCCCGCCGCGCGCCACGTCGTTCTCGATGCGCGCGTCGCCGTCCACGGCCAGCTGCAGGTCGAAGCGGAGCCACTCGGCCGACTTGTCGTAGGTGCGGGCCCCGGCGGAGCGCCGGCGGCGCAGCTCGAGCAAGTTCCTCTCCAGGTCGACGTTGTCCGTGTAGCGGGCCCTCTGGACGTGGAGCCGCCCGGTCACCACCGTCTCCTCCGGGGTACCGGCCGCCTCGACGCGCCCCGAGACCGTCGCCGGCAGGTAGCTGGGGATGGCCACCGGCACCGCCTCAAGCTGGGCCTCCAGCCGCAGCCGGGAGGGGAGCAGGCGCACCAGCTCCACCTCGCCCGACATGACGGCCTTGCCGCCGTTGATGCGGGCCTCGGCGCCCTCGAAGAACACCCGATTCTGCGAGAAGGTGAGCCGCCCGGTCAGCGCCTCGAAGACCGCGTTGGTGCCGCGCACCTGGAACCCGCCCTCCTCCACCTTGCCGTCGCCGAGCAGCTCCAGCGTCTCGGCGGTGCCCCCGGCGTGGGCCTCCAGGGAGAGCCTGCCGTGGGGGCGGCGCAGGGCCGGCACCAGCCCGGCCAGGAAGCGCAGGTCGATGACTCCGGTGGCGTCCAGGTCGAGCTCGCGTCCGCCTCCGAGCCGACCGCTGATGGAGAACTCGGTGTTGGGGCCGCGGATCTTGAACGCCTCCACGTCGAGCTGCCCGCCGTCGAAGCGGAGCAGGACCGGGGCGGCGTTCTCGACGCGGAAGTCGCCGACCACGCTGGTGAGGTGGGCCAGCTCGACCCGGCCGGCGGCGGTCTGCGGCGCGGCCAGCTCGCCGCTGGCGGTGGCCTGCCCCTCGATGGAGGCGCGGAAGCCGCTGGGCGGGCCGCCGGGCCAGAACCGGGCGGCGTCCTCGAGCTTCAGGTCGACCCGGGCCTGGTAGGGCATCCGGCCGCCGAGCGTGGCCTCGCCGGAGAAGCGCGCCCCCTCGGCGCCGCCGGTGACCAGCAGCCGCTGATCCTCGATGGTGCCGCCCAGCTGGATGGTGCCGAGCGGGATCCCGCGCAGCGTCAGGGCGTCGCCGTTGATCCCGAAGCGGACCCGGGGCTGCTCCCAGGAGCCGGCCAGGGTGGCGGTCCCCGAGAGGGAGCCGGCCCAGCCCCCACCGGGGAGGTCGAGGGTGGCGGCCGGGAGGCCCGCCATCGAGAGCGTCAGGGCCCAGGGCTGGGACGCCTTGAACTCCCAGGTGCCGACCGCCGAGACCGTGCCCGGCCCTGAGGTGAGCTCCAGTCTGTCGAAGCGGACCGAGGCGGCCTTGAGGATGGTTCCCGCGGCGCGTCCCCCGTCGAACTTCCGGCCCAGCACCTCGCTGGCGCCGAAGCGCCCCTCGAACTGGATGTCGGGCGCGGCGGCCGGACCTACCGCGCTCACCGTCATGGACTCGATGCGGCCATCGACGATGGGCCGCAGCGCTCGCGAGCTGGGGAGCCAGTCGGAGACGGCGTCGAGGTAGTCGCGGATCCTTCCGCTGGCGGTGAGGCGTGAGCCGGTGATCCGGACCGGCGTGGCGCCGAGGTCGACGGCCAGCCAGCCGCTGTAGCTGCTGGCGCCGCGCTGCCCCTCCAGGTTGGAGAAGCGCAGGACGCGGTCGGCGGCGTGGACCATCTCGCCCTGGACGGCGCCGAGCTCGACGTCGAGGAAGCGGAAGCGCTCCAGCTTCACGCGGGCCTCGGCGCGGGGCAAGCCGTACGGGGCGGCGCTGAGCCGGGCGGTGACGGCGCCACGCCCGGCCCACGGCAGGCCGGCGATGTGGCCGAGCGGTCCGAGGTCGACGTCGCCGGCGGCCCGGACCTGGAAGCCGCGCGCCGTCTCGAAGTAGACCTCGGCGTCGACGTCGAGCGCGCCCTGCCCCACCTCGACGCGCGCCTTCTCGAAGAAGAGCCCGTCGAGCGTGATGCGGAACGGGACCTTGACGTGGCCCTGGGCGAACTCGACCATGGCCTGGTCGGTCGGCCTGGCCGCCCGCCACGACCCGGTCAGGGCCCGGAAGCTCCTCACCTGCGCGTCGACGGTGAGCGAAAGCTGCGGCGGCCAGACCTGGCCGGAGACGCGCCCGGTGCCCTGGAGCCGCCCCGTCACCCAGGCGCCGGTCACCGAGAGCCGCTCCAGGATCTCGGCCAGGTCGACGCCGTCGAGCTCGGCGGTCGCCTCGATGGGGACGTGGGAGGCCAGCTTGACCTCACCGCGGGCGGTGACCTTCCCGCCTCCGAAGGGGAGCGTGAGCCGGTCCACCACCACCTTGTCGCCGACCAGCCTGGCCTCGGCCCGCCCGGTCCCGAGCCGGATCTTGCCGGCGCCGAGCTGGGTGAAGTCGACGGTGGTGGAGAGCGAAGGTGCCGCAGGGGTCCCCTTCAGCCGCCCCTCCACCTTGAGCTGGGCGTCCCAGTCCTTGGCCGACTCGCCAGCCAGCGCCACCATCCGCGCCAGCGAGCCCTCCGCGGTCACGGTCAGGTCGAACACCGGCTTGCAGAGGGCCTTGAGCTGGCCACGCGCGCCGACCGTGACCCCGTCGATGAGCGCCTCGGCGCTGACCAGCCTCGCCTCGGAGAGGTCGAGGGCCAGCTCCCCCTCCAGCGCCGGCCTCGTCACCGTGACGTCGTGCCCCGGCAGCGCCAGGTGCACCTTGGCGGCCCCGGTGGTGAGGTGGAGCTTGCGCCCGCTGGTCCCGAGCCGCCAGCGGGTGCGCGCGGTGCGGCTCGCCTCGACGTGGATGCCTTCGACCTTGACGCGGCCGCCGCCCGCGAGGGCGAGCTCGAGCGCGCCGTCGGTGACGTCGAGCCGGGCGATGTCGAGGCTCCCCAGCACCGGCGGGGGACAGGCGACCGGAGCGCCGCCGGGCGTCGGCAGGGTGGCCAGCACCCTGGGCCGGGTCAGGCGCAGCGACTCCAGGTCGAGCCGGCCGCCCAGCCCCTGGATCAGCGCCAGCCGCGCCTCGACGGCGTCGGCCTGGAAGAGCGGCGCGCCGGCCGGGCCCAACCTCGGCCCCTCGGCCACCACCGTGAGCGTGAAGGGATCGATGCGGCAGGCGGTGGTCGAGACCGGCAGCCCGGTGAGAGCCGCGATCCGCACCGACGCCATCGCGCAGATCCTGTCGCCGGCCCAGGGCGTGCGCAGGACCGCCAGCGAGCCGGCCAGGATGGCCAGCAGGAAGCCGACAAAGGCGAGGGCGAGGCGGCGCTTCGTCACTCAGGAGATTGTCCCGCGGAGGGGCCTCGCCGCCAAGCCGGCAGGCGCGCGGGACCTCGCGTCACTTGGTGAGCGACTCGAGGTACCGGTCGATGTCCCCGAGATCGATGCGGGAACGGACGCCGGGGCGTTCCACCTCGACGGGTGCGGCCGGGGGTGGGGCGTCGATCCCCGGGAGCCCGAGGTCGCGGGCCACCCGGTCGATGGCCAGGTCGTCGATCTCCCGGGTCCGGGCCACGAACCCTTCGAAGAGGGCATTGTCGCAGATGGTGTTGATGAGGCGGGGGGTGCCGCGAGCGTGGGCGTGGATGGCCTTGATGGCCGCGGCCGTGAAGGGGATGCGGGAGGCGCCGGCAAGCCGCAGCCGGTGCTGGACGTAAGCCTCGGTGTCTTCGGGCTTGAGGGGCTCGAGCCGGTACTTGAGCGCCACCCGCTGCGCCAGGGGCGGATCGAGGCGCAGGTTCTCCTCGATCTCCGGTAGGCCGAAGAAGACGAAGGAGAGCAGCTTGCGCTCCGGGACCTCGAGGTTGAGCAGGCCCCGGAACTCCTCCATCAGCTCCCGGGAGGCGAGCATCTGGGCCTCGTCGATGAGCACCACCGCCTTCTTCCCCTGCTCGTAGATCTTCACGAGGCGCTGGTAGAGCTGGGAGAGGAGCGCCAGCTTCTCTTCGGCGGGCGACTCCACGCCGAGCTGCAGGGCGATGCGGCGGAGCAGCCACCCGGCGGTGATGCCGGAGTGGATGATGACCAGCAGCGCCGCCTCGTACTCCTCCTCGGGGAGGCTGTCGAGCATGCGCCGGGCCAGGGTGGTCTTGCCGGCGCCGATGTCGCCCACCAGCACCGCCAGCCCCTTCATGTTGGAGACGGCGTGGGTGAGCCGCATCAGCGCCTGCGCGTGCTGCGCCGAGCCGAAGTAGAAGCGCGAGACCGGAGCGTTGGAGAAGGGCTCCTGATTGAGCTCGTAGAAGTCGAGGTAAGTCACGCCATCCTTACTCTAGAGGAATCCGATGTTCTTTTTCGGCCCTGGTGGGCTGGACGGCGCAGGCCGGGAGGCCGGCCCCGGGCGCGGCAAGCCGGCCGCGACTCGCGCCACCCCCAGCCCGGGCGGCGGGCGGCCTGGGCCGCCCCCCAGCGCGGCGATCCGAGCTGCGGCGTCGCGGTAGGACGGCTGGAGCCTGACCACCTTCTGGTAGCACCAGAGCGCCTCCTCCCGCTCGCCCAGCTCCTCGTGGGCCAAACCCAGCTCGAAGTGGATGGCCTTGGCGTTCTCCTTGTTCAGGTAATCCGAGCGCAGCGCCCGGCGCAGCGGGTCGAGCGCGTCCCGCGGCCGTCCCTGCGACATCCGGCAGAGCGCGACCATCGAGAGGCTCTCGATCTCCTTCTTGCGGTTGTTGCCCCGCAACGCCGTCTCGAACTCGTTGACGGCGTCGTCGACCAGCCCCATCTCCTTGTAGGCGATGCCGAGATCGTAGTGGGTGTCGGAGTCCTCGGCGGTCACGGTCTCGGCCACGCCGCGCTTGAACTGGTTGAAGACATCCTCCACCGTGTACTGGAACTCGTCGTCGAGGCCGACGTCGGGGACCCGGTCGAGCTCCTCGGCCAGCTCGGCCCCGATGTCGAAGTTGCCGCCTCCGGCCGCCGCAGGGTCGACCAGCGACGGGCTCTGGCGCACCGCCCGCGGGTCGACCGCCGCCGTGGCGCGGGTTGGCGGGGCCGCCTTGGCGGCGGCACGCCTATCGACGTCGGCCAGCCTGGCCTCGAGGGCCGGGTGGCCGGGGTGGCTCTCGAGCAGGTGGTGCAGCGCCTCGCGGGCCTCGGTGAGGAGCCCCTGCTGGGCGAAGAAGTCTGCCTCCTCCAGCTCCTCGGCGAAGGACTCGTTCACCTCGGGTGGCGGCGCCTGGAGCTCGACCTCCTCCTCGCCCACCACCTCGTCGGTGTCGAGCGACGCCTGGGCCATCCGCAGCAGCAGCTCGTCGGGGCGTTCCAGCTCGAGCTCGGTCGACCGCGGACGCGGCGCCGCCAGCGGCGCGGCCACCGGCGGAGGGGTGGGCGGCGGCAGGCGGAACGGCTCGCCCGCGACCGGTGCAGGCCGTGCGGGCCGAGCGGGCGGTGCGGGCGGTACGATGGCGATGGGCGCCCGGGGAGCGGCCAGCGGCCGGGGCGGCGGCGCGGCCGGCTCGTCCTCGACCACGTCGTCGCCGGTCGTCCCGGCCGACATCTCCGCGAGGGCGTCGTCGTCGATGGGGCTGGGCGGCGGCTCGTCGGCCAGCTCCAGCTCGTCCGGCGTGGCCGGAAGCTCGCCCGGCTCGAGCTGCTCCTCCAC
>JANYBC010000109.1 GCA_025360965.1 Anaeromyxobacter sp.
TTCCCACCCGCGAGCGGGCGGGACGGCCTACGCCCCGTTTTTGCCCTTGGGGGCGTCGTCGTCGTCCTCGACGTCGTCCTCGTCGTCCTCGTCGTCTTCGTCAGGCTCGTCTTCGGCCACCTTGCTGGCCGAATCGGGCAACGACTTCAGGTACTTTTCGACGTCTTTACGGGTCATGACGCCCTTGCGGACGTTCCGCTCGAGGGTACGCCGGTCCCAGATCTTCGCGTGGTCCTTGGGATTATCCATGGGCGCAAGAGATCTAGCGACCTCCCAGGCCGCTGTCAACCAGTGGTTGCGCGTACGGAAATTCGCAGGCGGGGCCAACGGTTGTACCCTCTGAGCGCGCGTGATAGCACCAAAGCTCACCGGGGTGCGTCCGATCCTGGTGTGACCAGGTCAGAGACTTTGGAGGAGTGATGGCGACCGCTGCATTCGACGTGAAGGTGGTGAACGAGCTGGTTCAGAAGGAAAGCGCCTTCGTGGACCGGCTCACGGCCGAGGTCGGACGGGTCATCGTCGGGCAGAAGTACATGGTCGAGCGGATCTTGATCGGCCTCCTCACCGGCGGTCACGTGCTGCTGGAGGGCGTCCCGGGCCTGGCCAAGACGCTCACCGTCAAGACGCTGTCGGACTGTCTGCGCGGCAAGTTCCAGCGCATCCAGTTCACGCCTGACCTCCTGCCGTCGGACATCGTCGGTACCGTCATCTACAACCCGCAGCAGGGCAGCTTCTCGGCCAAGCGCGGCCCGGTCTTCGCCAACCTGGTCCTGGCCGACGAAGTGAACCGCGCGCCCGCGAAGGTCCAGTCCGCGCTGCTCGAGGCCATGCAGGAGCGCCAGGTCACCATCGGCGACCAGACCTTCCCGCTCCCCGATCCGTTCATCGTGCTGGCGACCCAGAACCCCATCGAGCAGGAGGGGACCTACCCGCTCCCCGAGGCGCAGGTCGACCGCTTCATGCTCAAGGTCAAGGTCGGCTACCCGACGCGCGAGGAGGAGCGGGCCATCCTCGACCGCATGGCCACGCCGACGCCGCCGCGCGCCAGCAAGGTGATCGGACGCGGCGACCTGGCCGCCGGCAAGGCGACCCTCCACCGGCTCTACATGGACGACCGGGTCAAGGACTACGTGGTCTCGATCGTCTTCGCCACCCGCGACCCCAAGGCCTTCGGGCTGGCCGAGCTGGCGCCGCTCATCGAGTTCGGCGCCTCGCCGCGGGCCACCATCTTCCTCACCCTGGCGGCCCGCGCCCACGCCTTCCTGCGGCGCCGCGCCTTCGTCACCCCGGAGGACGTCAAGGCGGTGGCCTACGACGTGCTCCGCCACCGGCTCACGCTCACCTACGAGGCCGAGGCCGAGGAGGTCACGTCCGAGAAGGTGGTCTCGCGCGTGCTCGACCGGGTCGAGGTCCCCTGAGGCCGGGGGACGAGGCCCCTCCCGGCGCCGCCAGACCGCAGCGATGAACGCCCGCGACCTCATCACGCGCATCAGGCGCATCGAGATCACCACCCGCCGCGCCGTCGAGGACTCGCTCGGCGGCCAGTACCACTCGGTCTTCAAGGGCCGGGGCATGGACTTCCACGACGTGCGCGCCTACGCGCCCGGCGACGAGGTCCGCGCCATCGACTGGAACGTCTCGGCGCGCACCGGCCACCTCCACGTCAAGCGCTTCGTCGAGGAGCGCGAGCTGACGGTGATGGTGCTCTGCGACCTCTCCGGCTCCACCGACTTCGGCTCCGGGAAGCGCACCAAGGCCGAGGTGGCGGCCGAGATCGCGGCGCTGCTGGCCTTCTCGGCGGTCCAGAACGGCGACCGGGTCGGCCTCTGCCTCTTCACCGACGAGGTGGAGCGGTTCGTGCCGCCGCGCAAGGGGCGCCGCCACGCCCTGCGGCTGGTCTCCGAGATCCTCCAGTTCCGGCCGCGCAGCCGGCGCACCGATCTCGGGGCTGCGCTGGAGCAGCTGCGCCGCACCATGCGCCGCCGCTGCGTCGCCTTCGTCCTCTCCGACTTCCTCGACGACGAGGCCCGCTTCGAGCGGCCGCTGCGCATCGCCGCCCGGAAGCACGATCTCGTCCCGGTCCGGATCGAGGACCGGCTGGAGCGGGTCCTGCCCGCGGCCGGGCTGGCGCTGCTCGAGGACCCGGAGACCGGGGCCACGCTGCGGGTCGACCTCTCCGACCGCCGGGTGCGCGACCGGCTGGTGGCCGACGCCGACGGCGCCGAGCAGCGGCTCACCCGGCTCTTCGCCCGGCTCGATCTCGATCACGTCCGCGTGCAGGCCGACGACGCCGACTACGTCGGGCCGCTGCTGGCCTTCTTCCAGGCCCGGGCGCGGAGGCACGGGTGATCGGCGCCGGGCTGGCCCTGCTGCTGGCGGCGTCGCCGGCCCCCGCCTCCCCGGCCGCGCCGCCCCCGGCCACGCTGGAACAGGCCTCGCCCCGCGAGGTCCACTCTCGCACCTCGGCCTCGTCGGCCAGGCTGGGTGAGCCGCTGGAGTGGACCATCGAGATCAAGCACCCACCGGCCGAGCGCTACCAGTTCGGAGCGCCGCTGGCCGAGGGGACGTGGCGGGCCGAGCCGCTCGGCTGCACGCGGGTCGAGGCCGGGGCCGAGGCGACCACCACCTGCCGCCTGCGCCTGGCCCTGCTCTCGCTCGGGGCCGTCGACCTGCCGCTGCTCTCGCTCTCCGCCACCACGCCCGACGGCCCGCGGGCCCTCGACGTCCCGGGACCGCGCCTCACCGGCAATGGCGTCATCGACCCGGCCGTGCCCAGCGACCAGCTCAAGCTGAAGGACCCGGCCCCGCCGGTCCCGCTCATAGTGCCGAGCTGGCGGCTGCTCTGGTGGGCGCTGGGCGGGCTGGCTCTGCTCCTGCTCGGGTGGCGGCTGTGGCGCTGGTGGCGCGCCCGGCGCCGCGCCGGCGCTGCGCCGCCGCCCCCGGTGCCGCCTGAGGTCCGCTTCGCCGCCCGGCTCGACGAGCTCGAGGTGGAGCGGCTCGGCGAGCAGGGGCGTGGGCGCGAGCACTGGTTCCGGCTCTCCGAGGCGGTGCGCGACTACCTCGGCGCGGTGACGGGCCTGAACGCCCTCGAGCTCACCAGCTTCGAGCTGCTCGAGGCGCTGGAGCGCCAGCCCGATCCGCGCCTGACGCTGGCGCCGGTGCGCGCCTTCTGCGAGACCTCCGACCTCGTCAAGTTCGCCCGGCTCCCGGCCGACGGCCGGGCCTGCGCCGACGGAATCGCCTTCGGCCGCGAGCTGCTGGCCCGCACCCGCCCTGCCCCGGTCGCCGCCGGAGCCCCCCCACCGCCGCCGGCCCCAGCGACGCCCCCTGCCTCGGGAGGACCGGCGTGACCGGCGACGCCCTCACGCTGGCCCGGCCCTGGGCGCTGCTCCTGCTGCTGGCGGTTCCGCTGGTGCTGCTGGCGCTCTCGCTCGACCGCCACCGAGCCCCGCGCCTGCTCCACCCGCGGGTGGCGGCCCTCTCGGCCCTGCCGCGCGGCCTGGTGGCCCGGCTCTGGTGGCTGCCGCAGGCGCTGCTGGTGGCGGCGCTGGTGCTGCTGGCGGGTGGCCTGGCCCGGCCCCAGGCCGACCGGCGCCAGCCGGAGAAGCGCAGCGTCGAGGGGATCGACATCGTCATCGCCCTCGACCTCTCGACCTCGATGCTGGCGGCCGACTTCAAGCCGGAGAGCCGGGTCCACGTCGCCAAGGAGGTCCTGAAGGACTTCATCGGTCGGCGCCGCTCCGACCGGATCGGCCTGGTGGTCTTCGCCGGCGACGCCTACACCCAGGCCCCGCTCACCCTCGACTACGCCCTGCTCCGCACCCTGGTCGACCAGCTCAAGATCGGCGTCATCGAGGACGGCACCGCCATCGGCAACGCGCTGGCCACCGCCGTCAACCAGCTGCGCGAGTCGGACGCGCGCAGCAAGGTGGTCATCCTCATCACCGACGGTGACAACAACCGCGGCCAGATCTCCCCGCTGGAGGCGGCCGGCATCGCCCGCACCATGGGGGTGCGGGTCTTCCCCATCCTGGTCGGCACGGGGGGCGTGGTCCCCTACCCGGACGGCGTCGATCTCTTCGGGCGGCCCAGCTACCGCCCGGTGCAGCTCGACGTCAACCCGGAGCTGCTGCGCGAGATCGCCGCCGTCACCGGCGGGGCCTTCGCCAACGCCACCGACCGGGCCGAGCTGGAGGGCGGGCTGCAGGCGGTGCTCGACCGGATGGAGAAGACCCGCATCATCGAGACCACCGGCGGCAGCCAGGTGGCCGAGCTCTTCCCGCTCCTGCTCGGTCCGGCCTTCGCGCTGGCGGCGCTCGGCCTGCTGCTGGGGCTGACACGCTGGAGGGCCTTCCCGTGAGCGCCGCCCCCCTCGACGCGGTCACGCCGCTCGCCTTCCAGGTGCTAGGGGCCCCGGCCCGCCTCCTCGAGCCGCGCGCGCTCTGGCTGCTGGTGGCGGTGGCCGCCCTGGCCGGGGTGGCCGCCTGGCGGCTCCGCGGCCGGCGCGAGTTGCTGCGTCGCACCGCCGGCCCGCAGGCGGCGCGCCTCGCCCCCCGGGCCGGGCTGGGCCGCCCTGCCGGACGGGTCTCGCTCTGGCTGACCGGCCTCCTCCTGCTGGCGGTGGCCCTCTCCCGCCCGCAGTGCGGCACCCGCACCGAGCTGTCGAAGCGCTACGGCCTCGACCTGGTGGTGCTGCTCGACGTCTCCCGCTCCATGCAGGCCCGCGACGTGGCCCCGGACCGGCTCACCCGGGCCACCCTCGAGATCGGCAGCCTGCTCGAGCAGCTGGCCGGGGACCGCGTCGGGGTGGTGGTCTTCGCCGGCGAGGCCTTCGTGCAGTGCCCGCTCACCACCGACTACCAGGCGGCGCGGCTCTTCCTGCGCTCGGCCGGCCCGGGCAGCGTGCCGCGGCAGGGCTCGGACCTGGGCCTGGCGCTGCGGGCGGCGCGCCAGGTGCTGGAGCAGGGGGAGAACTCCCAGGGTCGCGGCAAGGTGGTGCTGGTGGTGAGCGACGGCGAGGACCTCGAGGGCGACGCCGGCGAGGCGGCCAAGGCGCTCGGCGAGGCCGGCGTCCGCATCCACGCCCTGGCGGTCGGCACCGCCGCCGGCGAGCCCATCCCGCTGCTCGACGCCCGCGGGCAGGTGACCGGGTACAAGAAGGACCGGGCCGGCCAGGCGGTGGTGACCCGCCTCGATCTCTCCACGCTGCGTGACATCACGGCCCGCGGCGGCGGCGAGGTCTTCGAGCTCACCTCGCCGGAGCACGGGCTGGCGGCCTTCCGGGCCTCGCTCGACGGCCTGCAGAAGAGCGAGCTGCAGAGCCGGCTCACCGTCCAGTTCGAGGATCGCTACGCGGTGGCGGCGCTCCCCGCCTTCCTGCTGCTGCTGGCCGGGCTGCTGCTGGGCGAGGCCGGCACCCGCCGGCGGCCCTCCGCCGGGGAGGGCCCGGCGTGACGCCGCTCCTCCCGCTGCTGGCGCTCCTGGCCGCCGCCTCGCCCTTCGAGGCCGAGCACCCCGAGGTGCGGGCCGGCAACGAGGCGCTGCGGGGCGGCGACCCGGCCGCGGCCCTGCCCCGCTACCAGGCGGCCGAGCAGGACGCCGGCCAGCGCGCCGAGATCGACTTCGACCGCGGCAACGCCTTGCAGCAGGCCGGGCGCGGCGAAGAGGCCCGCGCCGCCTGGAGGCGCGCCGCCGAGAAGGGGCCGGCGCCGCTGGCCAGCCGGGCCTTGCAGAACACCGCCAGCGCCCTCGACGCGGCCGGCGACCAGCCCGGGGCCATCCGCGCCCTCGGCGAGGCGCTGCAACGTGACCCGGCCAACGAGGACGCACGCTATAACCTCGAGGTGCTCCTGCGCCGCAGGTCGGAGGGGAAGGGCGCACCGAAGGACGACGGCAAGCAGGGAAAGCCGAAGCCGGGCGGCGAGCAGCGGCAGGGCGCCGGCGGCGACCCCAGGGACCAGCCTGACCAGGGCAAGCAGCAGGCCCGGCCCGACCCGAAGGCGGGCGACCAGGAGCCGACCGGCAAGCGGCCGGAGAAGGAGCAGGAGCGGCGTGACGCAGGGACGAGCAGCGCAGGCGACGAGAAGGCCGCTGGCCGCGACGGCGCCGCCGGCCGGCGTGAGCCGCTCGGCAAGCAGGACGCCGAGCGGCTGCTCGACGCCATGCGCTCACGCGAGCGGACCATGCCGCTCGGCCCCGCCGGCAAGCCCTCCACCCGCAAGGAGACCGAGCGTGACTGGTAGGGCGCGCCTGCTGGCCGCCGCGCTGCTCGCCCTCCCGGCGCTGGCGGTGGGGGCCGGCGTCTCGATCCGGGCCTCGCTCGATCGCGAGGAGGTGGCCCTCGACGAGCTGGTGACGCTGGAGGTGCGGGTCGAGTCTGCCGAGGCGCCGACCCTCTCCCTGCCGACCCAGGGGTTCGACTTCGACGTGGTCTCGCGCTCCAGCTCGCGCAGCACCTCGATCAACATGGGCGGCGGCGGCGGGATGAAGGTCCAGCAGACCTTCGCCTTCCAGTTCGGGCTGCGGCCGCGCCGCCTCGGCGACCTCGCCATCCCGGCCATCGAGGTCGCGGCCGGCGAGGCCCGCGGCGAGACCCCGCCGCTCTCCGTGAAGGTGGTCGCCGCCGGCTCGGCCACCAGCCGCCCGGCCCGCCCCGGCCAGACGGCCCCACCGGCCTTCGGCTTCCCCCTCGGCCCGGGCGCGGGGGCCACGCCGAATGGCAACTCCAGCCGGGCCTGGCACGGCTGGGAGCGCGACCTGCAGCTCACCGTCGAGGTCGACAAGACCGAGGTCTTCCTCGGCGAGCAGGTGACGGCCTCGGTCTGGGTGCTCTCTCCGGTGGGCGTGGCCGAGACCGGCAACTTCAAGCCGCCCGCCTACGACGGCTTCTGGACCGAGCAGCTCGAGGTGCCGCGCGAGCTGAGCCAGCAGCTCCGCAAGCGGGACGGGTTGCAGCTGCGGGCCTACCTGCTGCAGCGCATCGCCCTCTTCCCCACCCGGTCCGGCCCCCTCGAGCTCGGGAGCCACGCCATCGACCTGCTGGTGCGGGTCTCGTCGGACGACCCGTTCTACCCGTTCGGCGACGTGCAGCGGGTCTCGCGGCGCAGCCAGCCGGTGTCCATCACCGTCAAGCCGCTGCCGGCCGGGGCTCCGGCCCGCTTCGACGCCGTCAACGTGGGCAGCGCCACGCTGGCCGCCAGCCTCTCCTCGAAGCGCGCCGCGCTCGGTGAGCCGCTCACGCTCAGGCTGGTCGCCGAGGGGGAGGGGAACGTCAAGGCCTGGTCGCTGCCGGTCTTCCCGTCGCTGCCCGGGGTGCGCGCCTTCACCCCGACCTCGAGCGACCAGCTCAAGCCGAGGGGGCTCAGGTTCGCCGGTTCACGAACCGTCGAGACGGTGCTGGTGCCCGAGGCCCCGGGCCCGCTGATGATCCCGGCGCTCACCTGGACCCTCTTCGACCCGAAGACCGGCGCCTACCGCGAGCTCAAGACCGGCGAGCTGCGGGTCGAGGTGGCGGGGGCCCCGCCCCGGCCTGCCGGCGGCGCCGCGCCCGTGCTGAACACCCTCTTCCCCGGGCTCCGCCCCATCCGCCCGGCCGGTCCGCTGACCCGCGACGGTGAGCCGGGCGCCGGCTGGCCTCTCTGGGCGCTCCTCATCGTGCCGGTGGCCCTCTTCCTGCTCCTGGTCTCCGTCGACCGGTTCAAGGAGCGCCACCTCGCCGATGGCGGCGCCCGCAGGGTCCGCGTCGCCGGCAAGGTGGCGAGGCGGCGGCTGGCCACGGCCAGCAGGCTGCTGGGCGGCCCCGACGCCGCCCCGTTCTTCGCCGAGGTGGAGCGGGCCCTGATCGGCTACTGCGGCGACAAGCTGGGGCGCCCGGCCGCCGGGCTGACCCGCGACGAGCTGGCGCTGGCGCTCACCGAGGCCGGCGCCCACCCGCCGGCGCTGCGGGCGCTGGCCGCGGCGCTCGACGCCTGCGACGCCGGCCGCTTCGGCGGCCAGCTGGCACGCCAGGAGCTGCTCGAGGTGGCCGGGCGCGCCATGGCCACGCTCGAGGAAGCCCACTGGCAGCTCCGGGGAGGTGGCGCATGACCGGGCTGCTGCTGCTCTGGCTGGCGGCCGCCGCCCCCGCGCCGCCCGCCGACCCGGGCCAGCGGGCCGAGCAGGCCGGCACGCTCTACCTGGCCGGGGACTACGACGGCGCGGCGCGGGGCTGGCGATCGCTGGTCGACGAGGGCTGGGAGAGCGTCGGCCTCCACCTCGACCTCGGCAACGCGCTGCTCCGGCTCGGCTTCCGCGGGCGCGCCATCGCCAGCTACCAGCGGGCGCTGGCGCTCGACCCGGGCGACGCCGACGTGCAGGCCAACCTGGAGCAGGCCCGCGCCCAGAACGTCGACCGGCTGGTGGGCGAGGCCCAGCCGCCGCTCCACGAGCGGGCGCTGGCCCGCACCACGGAGCGGGCCGCGCTGGCCCTCTTCGGCCTGGCCTGGAGCGCCTTCTGGCTCCTGCTCTGGCTTCGAAGAAGATCGAGCCGGGGGGCCCGCCGCTGGCTCGGCCCGGCGGCGCTGCTGGCGGCGCTGCTGGCGGTGGCCGGGGGGGCGCTGCTGGCGGGCAAGGCGGCCGATCGCCGGACCCCGACGGCGGTGGTGATCGCGCCGGCCTCGCCGGTGCGCGAGGGTCCGTCGCGCACGCTCAAGCCGGCCTTCGAGCTGCACGAGGGGACCACGGTGCGCGTGCTGGAGGCGCAGGGCGACGTGGCCCGCGTCAGGCTGCTCAACGGGCTGGAGGGCTGGGTCGCCTCGGCCGACCTGGAGGTGATCTGATGGCGACCGCGTTCGGTGGCTCCGTGAGCGTCCGGCTGGTCGAGGCGGTGGCGGCCGAGGACCTGGAGCGGACCCGCCAGCTCTTCGACGAGTACCACCGGGCCATCGGCGTCGACCTCTGCTTCCAGGGGTTCGAGGGCGAGCTGGCGGCGCTGCCAGGGGCCTACGCCCGGCCGGGGGGCCGGCTGCTGCTGGCCTGGGCCGGCGAGACCCTGGCCGGCTGCGGCGCGCTGCGACCGCTCGAGCCGGGCGTCGCCGAGCTGAAGCGGATGTGGACCCGGCCCGGGCAGCGCGGCCACGGCGTGGCGCGGGCGGTGGCCGAGGCGCTGCTGGAGGCGGCGCGCGCCGAGGGCTACCGGGCGGTGCGGCTCGACACCCTCGACTGGATGACGGCGGCGCGGGCGCTCTACGCCTCGCTCGGCTTCGTGGAGCGCGGGCCCTACTACCCGAACCCGCTGCCGGGCGTGGTCTACATGGAGCTGGAGTTCCCGGCGCACGGCACGTGAAAGGGGACGGCGTGAATGGGCTCCATTCACGCCGTCCCCACTTTCCTGCGCTTCCCGCGACTGGACCGCTCGCGCGGACCTGCTCCGACCCGGCTACGGGGCGGGTTCGACCACGGTGCTGGCGTCCAGCGTGACGGCCGTCTGAGCCAGCAACCTGCCGTTGATCGAGGCGCCGGTCGCCAGCGTGATGGCCGTCTGTGACAGGACCACGCCCTCGAGGTGGGCCGTGGTGTCGAGGACCACCCTGCCGCTGACCTGCCAGAAGACGTTCTTGGCCACGGCGCCGCCGGCCAGGGTGACCTTGACGGCGCTGCTCAGGGTCAGGTCCTGGGCGATCTGGAAGATCCAGACGTCAGTGGCGCTGCCGCTGAGCGTGAGGTCGGTCGGGATCAGCACCCCGGTGCCCCACTTGTAGACGCCTGGGACCAGCGTCTGTCCGCCGATGTTCCCGGCGCCCAGCTCGGTGACCGCCGCGGCGCGCCCTGCTGCATCGGTGAAGGCCGTCTCCATGTCGCTCACCGCCGTGGTCAGGTTGGAAGGCGTGGGAGCAGCGTAGTCTGCCGCGTAGACCTTCCCGGTCACCTGGCTCGAGGTCGAGAACACGTTGCTGAAGTCGGCCGTCAGCGCGAACCCGGTCACGGCGATGCCCGCGATGGGGCTGACGCCGATGTCCCCGGTGATGGCCGAGGCCGGCACGGTCGAGATCCCGCTCTTGGAGAGGATGGCGAAGTTGCCCGCCGTTCCGAGGTTCACGGGGAGGCCGGCTGGCAGGGTACCGCGGGTCGAGAAGCTCCAGGAGGAGCTGGCCGCGAAGGCCACGCCGAGGGCGCTGGTGGCTCCGGTGGTGATGGTCGCGGTGAACGAGCCGTTGGCCTCGAGCGGGGCGGACGGCGTGAACACCGCCGTCGAGCCGGAGTAGGTCACCGTGCCCTGGACCGGGACCAGCGCCGGCCCGGAGGTCAGCGTGAAGGTGCTGGCGGTGAGCGAGGCGGGGTTCATCGCCTCGCTGAACGTGGCGCTGGGGTTCTCGGTGACGGGGACGCCGGTGGCGCCGTTGACGGGGCTGCTGGAGATGACGGTCGGGATCGTCGAGTTCACGCCCCCAGTCGTGAAGCTCCAGGAGAACACCTGCTTGAGGGCCACGCCGGCGGCGCTGCGGACGCCGCTGCTGATGGTGGCGGTGTAGACGCCGTTGCTCTCCAGCGGGGCGGCCGGAACGAAGACCGCCCTGGAGCCGACCGAGCTGACCGCGCCCGGGACCGGGACCGCGGACGGACCGAAGGTCACGGTGAAGGTGCTGGCGTTGATGGTGTCCGGGTTCATCGTCTTGCTGAAGGTGGCGCTGAGGTTCTCGGTGAGGAGGACGCCGGTGGCGCCAGCGACGGGGGTGGTGGCCATGACCCTCGGCGCCGCGAACCGACCGCCGGTCTTGAAGCGCCAGCTGCGGTGTTCCTGGAGGCTATCACCGCGCTCGCTCCTGGCGCCGGTGGTGATCGAGGCGGCGTACCAGCTGTCGTTCTCGAGATCGGCGGACGGCTGGAAGGTGGCCGAGGTGCTGCTGGAGGTCACGGTGCCCGCCACCGGGATCGCCCCGTCCTCGGCGGATAGCGTGAAGGTGGCCGTGGTGATGGTGGCGGGGTCCATCGCCATGTTGAAGGTGGCGCTGGTGGTCCCATCGACGGGGACGTCGACGGCGTCGGTGAGGGGCGCGCTGGAGATGACGGCCAGCGCAGTCGGCGGCGTGGCCGGGGACCCGCCGCTGCAAGCGGTGAAGCTGACCAGCACCGTCAACGCGGCGACTGCACGAGCCAGGGGGGAGATCGAAGTCTGCGACATCGGAGCTTCCTTTCGGTAGAGCCTGATGACTGTTCCCGGAGGCGCACCCTCCTGAGGAAGGTCGTCGGGATCACGCCAAGAAGCACGAGGTGGGCCAGAACCGAACCTCAACCATCCCGGCTGCTTGGGCCCGTACATCCGGCCCAAGGGGGGGGATTCCTCTCAAGATGATGGACCGTCTCCATCAGGTTGAAAGTGGCCGCTTGCGCCAGTCCGGCCCAGGCCGCTTCCAAATGGCGCGGCGTGCCGCGGCCGCCTACGCCGCGCAGTCCCTCAGCCCTTCAACAGCTCCAGGTGCGCCCTGTCCTGCACCGCCAGCTGCTCGAAGAAGGCGCGCAGCTCCGGCTGCGCGCCCTGAGAGAGCGCCTGGGCGTGGGCCTGGCAGAAGCGGCTCTCCAGGTCGGCGGCGCTCGCCAGCGCGGCCTTCGGGTCACCGTCCCAGGCGCCGGCCTTCACGGCGGCCAGCGCCTCCACGGCCTCGACGAGCAGCCGATCGAGGAGCGGGGTGTCCACATTGAGCGAGGCCATCAACTTCCGGTCCTGCCGGTAGCGGGCCGCCAGCAGCCGCACGCGGGAGGCGTGCTGGCCCTCCTCGGCGGCCAGCCGCTTGAAGAGCTCGCGGGTCTCCCCGCCGAACCGCTCGGAGAGGGCCTCGTAGATCTGCTGGGCCAGCAGCTCGATCCGCTCCGCCTTCTCAAGGAGTTGGTAGTTGGTGGCCATGCCGCACCGGATACCTAAGGCCGTTGGCGCCCTGACACAAGTCGGGCGGCGCGCAAATCGCGTGCACGAGGCAGAGCACCGGTTCATGCTGACCGCTGGAGGAAGACGTGACCCATCCCGACAAGCAGGGCCAGTACCTCCAGGAGTGGAAGACCCAGGAGGCCTGCGCCGAGCGCATGCTCCCGGTCATCGGCCGGATGTACCGCGAGAACAACGTGGTGCCGACCATCTACGGCCGGGCCCTGGTCCACTGCTCGGCGCTCGACATCCTCAAGGCCCACCGCTACGCCCGGCTCATCATCGAGGCCGAGCTCTCGGCCACCGAGACCTGGCCGCTGCTCGAGGCCATGGGCAAGCTCGACCTGGCCCCGGCTCGCATCGACCTCGGCAAGCTGGTGGTCAGGTATCGGGCGGTGGCCACCACCCAGACCCCCGACGCCTTCATGGCCCGCGAGCTGGCCAGCGTCGCCACCGGCCGCAGCGCGCTGCGCCCCACGCCCCAGGACGTGGTGCTCTACGGCTTCGGCCGCATCGGCCGGCTGCTGGCCCGCATCCTGGTGGAGAAGGCCGGCAGCGGCGAGAAGCTGCGCATCCGCGCCGCGGTGGTGCGCAAGGGCGGCCCCGACGACCTGCTCAAGCGCGCCAGCCTGCTGCGCCGCGACTCGGTCCACGGCCCCTTCAACGGCATCATCACCATCGACGAGACCGAGAACGCCATCGTCGCCAACGGCAACCTGATCCGGGTCATCTACGCCGACGCCCCGGAGAACGTCGACTACGCCCAGCACGGCATCACGGACGCCATCCTGGTCGACAACACCGGCAAGTGGCGCGACCGCGCCGGGCTTGGCAAGCACCTCGAGGCCAAGGGGGTCGCCAAGGTGGTGCTGACCGCCCCGGGCAAGGGCGACATCCCCAACGTGGTGGCCGGCGTCAACGACGAGCTGCTCCAGCGCGACGAGCGGATCTTCTCGGCGGCCAGCTGCACCACCAACGCCATCGTCCCGGTGCTCAAGGCGATCAACGACAAGTTCGGCATCAGCGCCGGCCACGTCGAGACCTGCCACTCGTACACCAACGACCAGAACCTGATCGACAACTACCACAAGGCCTCGCGCCGGGGCCGGAGCGCGCCGCTCAACATGGTGATCGCCGAGACCGGCGCCGCCAAGGCGGTCGCCAAGGTGATCCCGGCGCTGGCCGGCAAGCTGACCGGCAACGCCATCCGCGTGCCGACCCCCAACGTCTCGCTGGCCATACTCAACCTCGATCTGGCCCAGGCCACCGATGTCGCCAGCTTGAACGGCTTCCTGCGACTGATGTCGCTCGACTCGCCGCTCCAGAACCAGATCGACTACACCAACTCGCCCGAGGTGGTCTCGAGCGACTTCGTCGGCTCGCGCGCCGCCGGGGTGGTCGACTCGCTGGCCACCATCGTGCTCGGCAAGCGCTGCGTGCTCTACGTCTGGTACGATAATGAGTTCGGTTACAGCTGCCAGGTGGTGCGGATGATCCAGCAGCTGGCTGGGCTGGACCTGCCGGCGCTGCCCTGAAGACCGGCCGGAACTGGCTGGCCACGGTCACATCGCGGCCTTATGAGGGTCTTGGGCCCTGGAGCCCCCGCTCCTGCCCACCCCCGGAGATTGACCCTTGCGAAGCCTCCCCTGGAAGAGCGCGTTGCTGGCTGGAGTTGCCATGACCCTCGCCGCCTGCGGCGGCTCCTCATCGACGCCCGTCACCAGCCACCAGGTGACCGTCTCCTGGGCCGCCAACCACGAGAAGGGGGTCAACTCGACCGGAGGCGGCTACAAGGTCAACGTGGCCGGCAAGCCGACCATCGATGTCCCGTACGTTTCGGGGCCGGCGGCACCGACCAGCACCGACCTGACCCTGACCAGTGGCAGCTACGGGGTGACCGTCATCGCCTACGCCCTGCTCGACGCCCAGGGGGGCAGCACTGGCAGCCAGAGCGCCGCGTCGCAGGCCTACGTCATCAACGTTCCGTAGCTGCCGGGAGCCACCTTGACCCGCACGATCTCCGCCGCCCTCATCGCCGCACTTCTCACCCTCTCGGCCGGTCCGGCGGCCGCCGCGCTCTCCGTCCCCCGCCTCCCGGGGGAGGCCGAGGCCGTCCCGGGCGAGCTGATCGTCAAATTCAAGCCGGGCGTGGCCGCCACGGGCCGCGATGCCTCGCTGGCGGCCGCCGGTCACAGCACCATCAGCACGATGGGCGCTCTCGGAGCAGAAGGCTGGGCCCTCGTCCGGGTGGCGCCTGGCCAGACCGACGCCCAGGCGCTCGCCGCCTACGCCGGCGACCCGCGCGTCGAGTTCGCCGAGCCCAACTACATCTACCGGGCATCCCGGGCGCCACCGGGTGCCCGCTTTTATGGTCAGCAGTGGGGCTGGAAGAACTCGGGCCAGACCGTGGGCACGACCCATACACAGCCGACCGGCAGCCCGGTCGACTACACCATCCACAACCCGGGCACCACCGGCTCCGACATGAACCTGGAGAAGGCCTGGGACCAGATCACCGACTGCAGCAGCGTGGTCGTGGCCGTGGTCGATACCGGCGTCAACTACACGCACGTCGACCTGGCGGCCAACATGTGGAATGGCGGCGGGAGCAGCCCACGCCACGGCTACAACTTTGCGGACGCGACGCCAACCGACGACCCCATGGACCTGAACGGCCATGGGACGCACGTGGCCGGGACCATCGGCGCAACCGGCGCCGGCGTCACCGGCGTCTGCTGGAAGGCGACCATCATGGCGGTGCGCGTCCTCGGCGCCGACGGCTCAGGCGCCCTCTCGGGGATCATCCAGGGGATCGACTACGCCGTGACCAACCACGCCAAGGTCATCAACATGAGCCTGGGTGGCCCGGGCTTCAGTGCCGTTTACAACAGCGCCATCGAGCGCGCCCAGGCGGCCGATGTGCTGGTGGTGGTGGCAGCCGGCAACGACGGCACCAACAATGAGGCCACGCCGGTTTACCCGTGCAACTTCGCCAACCCGAACCTGATCTGCGTCGCCGCCCTCGACCAGGCCTTCGGCCTCGCTGATTTCTCCAATTTTGGCGCTACCAGCGTCGACGTCGGGGCCCCCGGCACCAACATTGTCAGCACTTACACTGGCCCGAAGTTCGACGATCCGCTCGATTCCACGACCATTCCCTCATGGTCCTTCTCGACTTCCACCGCGGGGGGGGGGTGGTCTACCTCGAATCCCACCATCACTCCGAACATGCTGGTGGTCCCCGCCAACTTCGATACATCCACCCCAGGGAGCTACAAGAACAACACCGACGATCGCGCCTGGAGGACCTACACGCAGGCGGGCCTGCGACTCGGCTCGATGAGCTTCGGGGTCGTGTTCGACATCGCCAATGGCGACCACTTCCGCTCCGCTTGGTCGAGTACCGGAAGCGACCCGTTCGGGCCGGGAGGACACGTCGTCTCCGACGACACCAACGTCAAGACCTTCCCGTACTTCTCGAACATGTCGATCGACTTCAGCGGCTGCGGAGGGGCAACCTGCACCTTCGGTGTCCAGTTCCAGTCCGACGTGAACGCGCAGACCTCGGCCGGTCTCGGGGTTGGCCTGGTTTCCCTGGGGACGGTCCGCACCCCGGGCACCGACTACAACACCGAGAATGGCACCTCGATGGCGTCGCCGGCGGTGGCCGGCCTGGCCACCATGCTGCGCGCCTGGCACGGCCCGGCGTTCACCGCAGCCGACGTCATCGGCGCCATCAAGGGGGGCGGCCGGCCCAACGCCGCGCTGGCCGGCAAGACCACCTCGGGCAAGTCGGCCGACGCCATGGGGGCGCTCGCCTTCATCAACCCGCCCAGCGGCGTCACCGCCACGGTCCGCTAGGAAGCAACGTGATTCAGCGCCTCTTGCTCGTTGCGGTGGTGGCCTGCGCCGCGGCACTCGGCTGCGCCCGTCGCCAGCCGGCCCCGTCCCCCACGGTGGCCCCTGCCACTCCGGCGGCGCCACGCTCCAAGGCACCCGCCGGACTGGGCGGCGGTCCGGCCGGCCAAGCGGTGGCGCGCCAGTACCTGGTCACGGTGACGCCCGGGGCCGGTGAAGCGGCGGTTCGCGCGGCGCTCGCCCCGTTCGGCCTCACGGCTGTCAAGCCGATCGGCAACGACACCTTCCTCATCACGCTCGGCGAGGACCCGGGCCTGGCCAGGGTGGAGGCGTTCGGCAAGCAGGATGCGCGCATCCGCACCGTCGAGCCCAATTTCGTCTACCGGTCCAACTGAGCCGGGCTCCCTGCTCGCGCGCAGCTAGTTCTTGATCGGGACGGCTGGCCCAAGGTCCTTGCCAAGGATCTTGACGGGTGGGCCGCTCGCCTCCGGCGTCGTCGCAGCGCGCTTCAGTGCGGGCGCGCCCACGGGCCAACTGGCCTTGGCGTGGAGCCCGGGGCCGGCGCCGCCGATGTCGGCGCGCAGAACGATCTCCCCCATCGTTCCGGCCGGGACGTCGAAGGCGTACGGGTAGGAGAGCGAGCCCGACTGGCCGGGCAGCACCTGGAAGGCGGCGGCACCGGCGGCGATGGTCACGCCAGCCGGGACGGCCACGGTCACCTCGAGCGGAGCGACCAGGGTCGGGGCGACCTGGAGCTGGGCGACGAGGCTGAGCGACCCGGCACCGGCCGCG
>JANYBC010000120.1 GCA_025360965.1 Anaeromyxobacter sp.
CCGAGCCGCTCGGCCCAGGTGGCGCCGGCCTCCAGCGCCAGCGCCACCGCGCCTGGAAGATCGCCGGCCTTCCGCTTGAGCGCGGCGAGCCGGTCGATCGCGCCGACGGCGCGCAGGTGCTCCCCGGCCGCGGAGCAGGCCCGGGCCAGCGCGGAGAGCGAGTCGGCGTCGTCGGGGGCGAGCCGCAGGGCCCGGTCGAGGTGGAGGCGGGCCCCGGCAGGATCGCTCCCCAGCAGCAGCTCGCCGAGCTCGGCGTGGGCCCGGGCCTTCTCGAGGTCGGTCGGGGCGTAGGCCAGCACGCGGCGGGCGGCCCGGATCTGCGCCCCCTTGTCACCGCCGGACCGGGCCAGGGTTTGCAGGGCGCGCAGGGCCGGGAGGTGATCGCGCTTGGCGGCCAGCGCCGCGTCGACCGCCCGCGCCACCAGCGCGCGATCGAGGCCGGGGAGGGCGAGGGCGGCGTCGGCGGCGGCCACGGCGGCCAGCCGCTCACCGGCGGCCACCGAGCCCTCGGCCAGCGCCACCAGCGCCTGCGCGGCCCGCGGGTGCTCCCCCCGCGCCGCGCGCACCCAGGCCTCGGCGGCCAGCGCCGGCTCGAAGCCGGGGCGGCGCTGCAGCCAGCCGGCTGCCAGATCGAGCGCCTCGTCGTGGAACCGCTCGTCGATGCAGAGCAGGGAGAGGAGCCGGTCGGCCGCGAAGGCGTGGCTGGTGGGTGCCGCCGAGGCGAGCCAGGCCTCGCGGGCTCCGCTCCAGTCGCCGGCAGCGGCAAGCGCCTCGGCCTCGGCGAAGGCCCGGGAGCCCTCCAGCGCCGCCAGCAGCGCGCCGTCGGCGACCGCGGGAGGCGGTCCCTGGGTCTCCCGCGCCCAGGCCAGCCGGACGCCGCCGGGCCCGACCGACGCGGCCGCCAGCCTGACGCCGGTCTCGCGTGGCACCTTCCAGCCCCGGCTCACCAGCAGCCGGCGCGCCAGCAGCGGCAGCGGATCGTCGGGGAGCCCCAGCGCGGTCAGGGCCCGCGCGGCGAGGTGCGGCAGCGCGGCGGCCGGCAGCGGCGAGGGGCCGTAGAGCCGCGGGGCGTATGGCACCACCGCGACGCCCCGCTCGAAGCCGGGGAGCAGGCCGAGCCGGAGCGTGAAGGGGGTGCCGTTCGCCAGCCGCCCGCCCACCTCGGCGAAGCCGTCGCGCAGCGCCACCTCCAGCTCGAGCAGGCCGATCTCGCCGAGATCGAGGCGCGCCGCCGCCGCGGTCACCGCCGCCTGGTCGATCAGCACGGTCAGGGCGTCGAGGTCGCAGAGCCGGTTGCGGAACTGGGCCGGCCCGCCGCCGGCGTCGAAGGGGAGGGCGATCTCCGGCACCTTGAGATCGAGGTGCTCCACCAGCAGGCCGGCCATGGTGGCGGGCGCGCCGAGGCGGACGTGGGCGCCGCCTCTCTCGAGGCGGAGCTCGAAGCCGCTTCCGGTCCGGGTCCCGGCGGCTGGTGAGGCCGACGAGGCGGTGGGTTCAACCTCCGCCATGCGGCCGAAATCCTAGCGGGAAAAGGGAGCTGGCGCGAAAAAGGCGTCTCTCGTTCTTCCACCAGGAGGCGCTATCGGTTCCACCAGCGCTACGGAAGCGCCGCAACGGGAGCGACGGGTCATCGCCGGGCCGGGGGCGAGCCTCGCAGCCTCACCACGCTCGCCCTGGCGGAACCAGATCTGGCGAGAGGGCGCGCCCCGGAGCGCGACGAGCCCCTGGCCCGGCGGTGGCCCGGCGCGAACGGCGGCGCGACGTGCGGCTCGGACTGGTGCGCGCCCTGAAGGGCGCGCGATTGGGCGCGCGATCAGGGCGTCCTGGTGGCCGCCTTGTGGGCGGTGTTCCCCTCGGCCACGCTGGCGCCGCCCTTGCGGAAGATCACCACCGAGCGGCGCGACTGGAGTTCCTGGTCCTCGCGGGCGAAGACCGTCACCACGTTCTGCCCCGGCTTGAGCGGCAGGTCGGCCGTGAAGTCGAGGTGCCCGTTGGCCTTGACGGCGGCCGACCCGTTGGCGCTGTCGGGCACCACCCGGAAGAAGACCTTCTCGTCGTTGACGAAGATGTAGACGTCGCGGAGCCGGGCGTCGGGATCGGCCGACGGCGGCAGGGTCGCCGAGCCGGACAGCCTGAAGGTCTCGGCCTCCACGACCGGGGCGCCGCGGGCCGGGTCCGGAACCAGGGTGATGCGGGGCGGCTCGTGCTGCCAGGCCTCCACCGCGCTCCCGGTGCGCGGCGCCCGGCTGGCGATGACGTCGGCGCCGGCCAGGAAGCCGAAGCGTCCCTTGCTCCACTCGACCCGCCGGAAGCCGGCCACGGCCCCGGTGACCGGGAGCACCTGGCCCTTCTTCGAGGTGGCCACCACCGGAGCGCTGGCGCTGGCCCCGCCGCGGATCACCGCCTCGGCCGCCTCGACGCGCACCGCCCCGCTCTCCTCGGCCACCTTCTCCGAGGTGGGGGCGACCGGCAGCTCGAGCTTCTGCGAGAGGTACTCACCGCTCTTCTCGTCGATGACCTGCACGCGGATGGGGAGCACCGTGCCCGGCCCGGGCTTGAGCTCGATCTCCATGGAGGCGCTGCGGCTCTCGCCCGGCTTGAGCGCGCCGAGGACCTCGCGCCCCTTCTTGATGAAGAGCTTCTCGTCACCCAGGTTCTTGAGCGTCACGTAGGTCTTGTCGCCGCTGGCGCCCGGGCCGACGTTGCGGACGTCGAGGCGGACCGTGAAGGTCTCACCCCGCGCCGGCAGGCCGTCGCCGTTGCCGCCCTTGCGGTCGTCCACCTGCAGGCTGTAGGCGAAGAGCGGACGCTGAGTCTCGACCACGTCGAGCGAGGTGAGCACGTCGGCCGGGGCCTTGCCCTGGTCGTCCTCGAAGTGGAGGGTCACCTCGTCGCGCCGGCTGTCGAAGCTGCGCGGCAGCTTGAGCGGGACCACCCAGCTCTTGCGCTCGCCGGGCCGGATGGTGCCGAAGACGAACTCGCGCCGATCCAGGAAGAAGTTCTTCTCGTCGAGCGTCCAGGCCCGCAGGCGGCGGAACGGCGCGTCGCCGCGGTTCTCCACCGTCACCGTCCACAGGACCACCTCGCCGGCCTTCTGGGGCCGCCCGGCAGGCGGGCTCACGGTCACCACCGCCCGCGGCGTGCCGCTCATGGCCCCGGCCGGAGCCGACCACTCCACGCCGAGCTGGCCGAGGCGGGCCTCGAGCCGCTTCTCCTCCTCGGCGCGCCGCTCGCCGACCAGCCCGCCGGCCGCCTCGAGCAGCCGGGCGCGGTCGGGGAAGGGGGCCCGGGCCAGCAGCTCGCGGGCGAAGCGGATCTGGTAGTCCTCCTTGACCTGGTCGGGGTCGGCGTCGATCTCCTCGTCCTCCTGCTGCTCGGCCGAGAGCGCGGCGTCATCGCCGTGGGCGTCGCGGGCCGCCTCGCGCTTCAGCGCGCGGGCCACCGCGTCGTCCTTCTCGTCGAGCAGGTAGCGGATCTCGAAGGGCGACTTCTCGGCCCGCTTCTTCTTCAGCTCGGCCGCCTTGGCGCCGCCCGGGTTGGAGAGGTGGCGATCCAGGTCGGCCTCGCCCATGGCGCGGGGCGGGGCGAAGACGTTGATCTGGTCCTTGAGCGCCCGGCCCGGCAGCAGCGCCACGTCGGGGAGGATGCCCACCTCCTGGATCGAGACGTCACCCGGGGTGAGGTACTGGGCGATGGTCAGCTTGAGGGCCGCCTCCTCGTTGGGGCGCCCCGGCTCGCTGAAGTCGAAGAGGGTCTGGACCGAGCCCTTGCCGAAGGTGGGGCGGCCCACGATCAGGGCCCGGCCGTTGTTCTTGAGGGCGCCGGCCACGATCTCGCTGGCCGAGGCCGAGCTGCCGTTGACCAGCACCACCAGCGGCAGGCCGGTGAGGTCCTTGGGGTCGCTGCTGGCCTCGCGCACCTCGCGCTGCCGCTGGGCCCCGTCGCTCACCGTCTTGACGATGACGCCCTCGGAGAGGAAGAGGTCGGAGAGCTCCACGGCCTCGTCGAGCAGGCCGCCCGGGTTGCCGCGCAGGTCGAGGATCAGCCCCTTCAGGTTGCCCCCGGCCTTCTCCTTCTGCTGCTGGATGGCCCGGTAGATCTCCCGCGTGCCGTTGCGGGCAAAGGTGGAGTAGCGGACGTAGCCGACGCCCTGGTCGAGCAGCTTGGCCTGCGGCACCGACTCCACGCTGATGGTGTCGCGGGTGAGCTGCAGCCGCTTGGCCTCGGGCCAGGCGGCGCGGGCCACCGTGATGACGACCGGCGTCTGCGGCTTGCCGCGCAGCCGGTCGACCGCGTCCTGCACGTCCATGTTGATGGTCGACTGCTCGCCGATGCGGGTGATGATGTCCTTGGAGTGGATGCCGGCCTTCTGGGCTGGCGTGTTCTTGAGCACCCGGACCACGGTCAGGTTGCCGTCGCGCATGGCGATGACGAAGCCGAGCCCGCCGAACTCGCCGCGGGTCTGGGTCTTCATGTCCCGGAAGTACTTCGGCTCCAGCACCACCGAGTGCGGGTCGAGGGTGGAGAGGACGCCGGCGGCGGCGGCGTACTCGATCTCGCGCAGGTCCTCGTGGGCCACCAGGTTCTCCTGCACGAAGCCCATCACCTCGCCCAGCAGCAGGCGGGCGTTCCAGATGGTGTCGATGTCCTTGATCTCGAAGTCGCGGGTGGCGTTGCCGACCGTGACGGTGAGCTTGTCGCTCTTGGCGTCGCCCTTGACCATCACCTCGGCCACGGTCCGCTCCACCGAGTCGAGCGCGGCCACCACCATCGCCTTCGGGTCGATGCGGGTCGGGTCGACGTAGGCCTGGTGGACCTTGCTGAAGACGAAGCCGAGGATGGGGAGCCGGTCGAGCCGGTAGTCGTCGCTGCCGGTGGCCGACTTGCCGTGGGCGGCGGTGCTGGTCGAGTAGGCCAGGGCCTCCAAGGTTCGGGCGGAGGCTGCGCCGGGCGGCGTGGCGCCGGTGAGGGTCGGAAGCGCGGCGGGGGAGCGGGCCGCCAGCAGGGCGCGGGCCTGGGCCGGCGCGGGGGCGAGATCCGGATCGGCGCGGACGAAGCGGACGGCGACGCCGAGCGCCAATGCGGCTGCGACGGCGAATGTGGCGACGAGCCGGAACGGGCGGTTCATTCAGTTTCGCTTTCCCGGGGAGTGCGGCTGGGGGGGGAGGAGATGCGCGTGACCATCGAGGATAGGAGGAGCCCGGAGGGAAAACAAGCGAACCACCCCCGGCATGCCCGGGATCGGCCGAGATGCCCGCCAAGACCGGGAAACGGAGCCCCGCGCGCGGTAGACGATCGGGGGGGTCGGGGGTAGGTTCGGCACCGCGGGAGGCTTACCCCCCCTTCCGCGGATGAAAGGCGGTCGTACCGTGTCGCTCGATGCCAAGGTGAAGGAGAGCCCGCCGATCACCGGCCCCGGTGACCTGACAGGTTACTTCCGCCAGCGCGAGCGCCCGCGCGCCGACTGGAAGGTCGGCCTGGAGCACGAGAAGATCGGGCTGCGCGCCGGCACGCTCGAGCCGGTCCCCTTCGACGGCCCCGGAGGAATCGCCGAGTTCCTGGGCGGCTTCACCGAGTACGGCTACGAGCCCTTCCTGGAGGAGGGGAGGGTGATCGCCACCCAGCGGACCGGCCTGACCGTGTCGCTCGAGCCGGGAGGCCAGATCGAGCTCTCCGGCCGCCCCTTCCCGGACATCCACTGCGTGGCCCGGGAGCTCGATCGGCACCACGACAAGTGCCGGACCATCGGCGCCAGGCTGGGGGTCGAGCTGCTGGCGACCGGCTACCGGCCCTGGGGCCGCCCGGCCGGCATGCCCTGGATGCCCAAGACCCGCTACACGGTGATGCGCCCCTTCCTCGAGGCCCGCGGCCGGCTGGCCACCGACATGATGTCGATGACCGGCTCGACGCAGGCCTCCTTCGACTTCGCCAGCGAGCGCGACATGGCCGAGAAGCTGCGGACGGCGCTGGCGGTGCAGCCGGCCATCACCGCGCTCAGCGCCAACTCGCCGGTGGTCGACGGCAAGGAGTCGGGCTGGAAGAGCTACCGGGTGGCCGTCTGGGAGGAGGTCGACTCGGCGCGCAGCGGGCTGCTGCCGTTCGCCTTCGAGCCCGGCTTCGAGGAGGACGCCTACCGGCGCTACGCCGAGTGGGCGCTCGACGTCCCCATGATCTTCCTGCGCCGCGACGGCGCCTACCTGCGGACCGGCGGCGTCCCGTTCCGGCGCTTCCTCGCCGAGGGGCTGGACGGCCACCGCGCCACCCTGCTCGACTGGGAGGACCACCTCTCGACGCTCTTTCCCGAGGTGCGGGTCAAGGGCGTGGTGGAGGTGCGCGGCGCCGACGCCTGCGACCTGGAGCTGACCCGGGCGGTGCTGGCCCTCTGGAAGGGGCTGCTCTACGACCAGCAGGCCCGCGACTGGGCCTGGGACGCGGTCAAGCGCTTCACGGTCGAGGAGCGCCGGGCGCTGATGATCGGCGCCGGGCGCGAGGCCCTCCAGGCCCGGACTCCCGACGGCCGCACCCTGGCGCAGCTGGCCGGGACGCTGCTCGACGCCGCCGAGGCGGGGCTCTGCCGCCAGAACGCCTGCGGCGACGCCGGAGAGGACGAGCGGAAGTTCCTGGCCCCGCTGCGGGCCCGCGCCGTGAGCGGCCGCTGCCCGGCCGACGACGCGCTCGAAGCCTTCCGGCGCGGCGGCGACCGGGCCCTTGCGGCCCACCTGCGCTGCGCCTAGCCGCCGGAAGCCGGGTCCCCTTCCGAGAGGCGTGTCACATCCGGCCCTTTCCCTTACACTACGTCTCCAAGCCCGAAGCGCCTCTTGAGGTGAACCATGCGCCCCTCCCGTCTCGCCGTGACGCTCGCGATCTGCTTCCTCGCCGCCTGCGGAGGAAAGAGCAGCGGTACCGCGACCACCACGCCGCCTCCACCCCCGCCCCCCACGGCCGACCCGTGCAGCGGCGTACCGCTCGAAGGCCGCTGCGACAATGCCGCCACGGTGGCGGTCTGCGTGGTTCCGACCGGCAACGCACCGCCGGCGCCGCAGACCTACGCCTGCGCAGGCGGCCAGAGCTGCAAGATCACCAACGGGAAGGCCGGCTGCGTCCTCAACCCCGGGGCCTGCGTGGCCGGCAACTCCGAGTGCCCTAGCCCCACCACCATCCGCAATTGCACCGCCGGTGCCTGGGACGCCGCCACGAGCTGCGCCAACGGCTGCGCCAGCTCGGCCCTGGGCGCGTTCTGCCTGCCTGCCGACCCGACCACCACCCTCTCGGGCAAGTTCCAGTACTCGTGGAAGCAGCCGAACACCAACTCCTCCGACTGGGTGTCCGACCCCAGCTACGTGGGGGGCGCGGGCGGCTTCCTGGTCCTCTCCGGCTACACGGTCGGCAACACCACCAACCTCCTCGACGCCAAGTACACGGCCGACCTCGGCGACGCCACCGATGGTGACTACTCCGTCCGGGTGCGGTCCACACCCGACGCTACCGACTTCGTGACCTTCTTGGCGGCCCACGACGACGGGGCCGGCAACCTGGCCTACCTGGTGGCCGACCCCAACTTCGGCGATGCGGCCGACACCAGCCACTCCGCCATGACCTCCGGGGCCTCGCCCAAGGTCTGGAGCTGGAGCGCGGCCATGAAGCCCACGGCCGGCGGCACCTTCAGTGGAGCGGCCACTCTCCCAGTCGATTCCTCCGGGCCAGCCAATGTCTACTACTGGCTTCACCAGGTCGCGAAGCGAAGCCAGGCCCAGTACGGCCGGCTCCCGCTCTCACTCATCGCCTGGGTCGGCTACCACGCCGGCTGGAGCTGCGGTGCCTGCTTCGCCGATCTTCCCACCAACGCCTTCGGGGGCATCTTCCAGTCACAGATGGTGATCGGTGGGACGACCCGGGACGAGGCCTTCTGGTCGGACGCGGTCATCACGCATGAGGCCGGCCACTGGCTGATGGCCTCTTACGGCAAGTCGCCGGGCGAGGGCGGCTCGCACATGCTCGCGCACGCCACCATGCCGGGCATGGCCTGGAGCGAGGGGTGGGCCACCTTCACCTCTGGCGTCACCCGCAACAACACCCTGTATGTCGACAAGCAGGGCGGGTCGATGTTCAGCATCGACTTCGGCACGCGAAATTACTTCGGCCAGGGCAACTGGGTTCGCCCCACGCCGGCCGGTGGCCTGCTGCAGCGGCTCGACGAGAACGAGGTGGCGGCCCAGCTCACCTCCCTGGTCGCGGCCAACAGTGGCAACGCGGCTCCGCTCTACGCCGCCATGGCCGCGCCGCGCGCGGTGTCGCCCCCGTACAAGCGTGGCTACACCCGCCACACCTGGACCATGCTCAACAACGGAGAGCTCTCCGACGTGGTCGACACCGGCCAGCCCAAGCCCTGCCTGGCCGACTACTTCGATGCGCTGCTCTGCGGGCCAGTCACGTTCTCGGCCGCGACCTTCGAGTCGGCCATCGTTCCCGCCACCTACTATCCGTTCCCGGCCTCCGGGAAGCTCTGCCAGTAAAGGACCGCCATGACCACCCGACTCGTCGCCCTCGCATTCGCCCTCGCCGCCGCGCTCACCGCCTGCAGCCACGGGAAGCCGGAGGCCGTCCGCCCCATCCCGGAGCGGACCGGCATGGTCGCCCCGGTCACCATCTCCTGGGTAGCCGGCGCGACCGGCGCCGGCTCGCTCAGCCTCATCGCCCAGCTCCAG
>JANYBC010000150.1 GCA_025360965.1 Anaeromyxobacter sp.
CCGAGCAACGCCAGCGAGGCCTCCCGCACCGGCGGCGCCGCCGCGCCCAGGGCGAGCCGCAGCTCGGTGGGGGCGGCGTCGGCCACCTCGCCGAGCACGCCGGCCAGCGCCGCGCGCAGGGGCGGGGCGGGGTCGGCCGCGGCCAGCGCCAGCAGGCGCCCGATCGCCTCGCCGTTCCCCTCGCCGGCCAGGTCCCCGAGCGCCGCCACCACCGGCGCCGGATCGCCGGGCCGCGCCAGCGCCAGCAGCCGGGCCAGCGGGGCCGGCGGCAGCGCCGGGACAGAGGCCTCGAGCAGGCCACGGCGGGCCGCGTCGGCGTCCGGGTCGGAGCGGTAGAGCGCCTCGGCCGCCGCCAGCCGGAGCTGCGGGGCGGTCTCGGCCCGGAGCGCGGTCCGCAAGAAGCTGAGGTTGCGCCGGTCGTGGGCCCGCCCCAGCGTGAGGTAGGAGAGCGCCGCCGCGTCGAGCGCCTCGGTCGAGTCGGCCGTCGCCGAGGCTGCACCGGTCGTCGCCGCGCCGGTCGCGGTCGCGGCAGGCCCCGCCGTTGCGGTCGGCGTTGCGGTGGCGCCACGCGTCACCAGCGCCGCCGCCAGCGCGTCGATGGCCGGGGTGGTGGCCGCCGCCCGCCCCGGGGCGTCGTTGACGAGGATGGCGAAGACCAGCCGCTCGCCATCGACCGTCTCCAGGTAACCGGAGAGCGTGTTGACGCCGTCGAGCGTGCCGGTCTTGGCCCGCACCCTGCCGGCCGTCTCCGGCCCGTCGAGCCGCCAGCGGATGGTGCCGTCCTTGCCGGCCAGCGGCAGGGAGGCCAGGAACTCGGCGCTCACCGGGAAGCGGCGCACCATCTCGGCCAGCAGCCGCGCCGTCTGCCGGGCGCTGAAGCGGTTGGCGTCGTTCATCCCCGACCCGTTCTTCATCACGTAGCTGCCGCGCGGGATGCCGAACGATGCCAGGAACCCCTCCACCGCCGTCAGGCCCGAGGCCCAGCTCCCCGGTGGCCCGGCGGTGACGGCGCCGAGCGCCTTGAGGAGCTGCTCGGCCATGAAGTTGTTGCTGCTCTTGTTGATGCGGCGCAGCACGTCGGAGAGCGGCTCCGACTCGATGACGTGGAAGAGCTGCGCCCCCTCGGGCACCGGGCCGAGCCTCACCGCGCCGGTCACCTTGACGCCGCGCTGCTCGAGCAGGCGCCGCAGCGTCTGGCCGAGGTACCGGGCCGGGTCGTCGATCTTGCGCCAGGAGACGGCGGCGCGGCCGCCGGCCGGGAGCCGCCCCTCCACCACGATCCGCTGCCGCCCGCCGGCGCCGTCCGGCGTGGAGGAGACCAGCAGCCGGCGCGCAGCGACCGGTCCGACCGTGCGCGTCCGGTTGACCACCTCGAAGTAGCCGGAGTCGGGCTCGAGCTCGACCCGCCCGGCCAGCCCGGGCCGCTCGCCCGGCGCGACGTGGACCGCCACCACGTTGGAGTTGAGCGAGAGGGCCCCGACCGGCGCCAGGTAGCTCTTGTCGCCGGTCTCCTGGTCGAAGCCGGGGCCGATGCGCACCGCGTCGAACCAGCCCTCGTCGAGCACCAGATCGCCGACCCGCCTGAGGCCGAGGTGCTGCAGGTCGCCGGCCAGGGCCCAGAGCCGCTCGGTGGTCAGGGTCGGGTCGCCCTTGCCGCGCAGGTAGAGCGCCCGCGCCGACCCGCCGCCCATGCCCGCGGCGTCGAGCCAGGCCTCGGTCTCGAACCGGTACTCGGCGCCGAGCCGAGCCAGCGCCGCCGCCGCCGTGAAGAGCTTCACGTTGGAGGCCGGGTTGAGCAGCATGTCGGCGTCGCGGGAGTAGAGCGTGGCCCCGGTGTCGAGCGAGATGACGCAGACGCCGAAGCGGGCGCCGGCCAGGGCCGACCGCTCCACCAGGCCGTCGAGCGCCTCGCGGAGCGCAGCCGGGGCGGAGGCGGCCGGGGCCGGCGGCGCCGGGTGGGCGGGGAGGGCGGCGGCGGCGAGCAGGACGAGCGAGGCGAGACGGAGGCGCACGGTGGATCCGGTGTAGCCCCGCGGGCCGGTGGCGGACAAGTGGCGACCCGGCGCCGATCGAGCCAATCGCCAGAGAGGGCGCGCCACATCGTTGACTCGACCCGGGCGGACCGCTAGGTTCCGCTCCTCCTGAGACAAGGTCGCATGGAAACCACCGACAAAGAGAAGGTGCAGCAGGCGCTCGAGAGGTTCGAGCGCTTCCTCCACCTGAAGGACCTGCGGCTCACCCAGGCGCGCGCCGCCATCGTGGAGGCGGCCATGGCGCGCCAGGGCCACTACCCGATCGACGACCTGATCGCCGACTTGAAGGCGCGCGGCATCCGCGGCTCCAAGGCGACCGTCTACCGGACGCTGCCGCTGCTGGCCGAGGCCGGCATCCTGCAGCCGGCCATCGTGGTGGCCGACTCGAAGAGCTACGAGACCACCTTCGGGCGCGAGCACCACGACCACCTGCTCTGCGGCCGCTGCGGCAGCGTGGTCGAGTTCGAGTTCGAGGCCTTCGAGATCCTGCAGCGCGAGGTGGCCAGCAAGCATGGCTACCGGCTTGAGTCGCACTACCACGAGCTGGTCGGCACCTGCCCCGCCTGCCTGGCCGCCGAGCCGTCGGCCGCCGAGCCGCTCCATGATCAGGCGGCGGAGCCGGATCCAGAGCTGGGGCCCGAGCCGGGCGACGAAGGCTGATCAGCGCCGGCCCTGCAGCCGGGCCCGCTCCCGGGCCCGCTCCCAGGCGCCGGGCAGCAGGCTGAAGGGGAGCAGCTTCGCCAGCAGCGGCAGGAGCAGCATCCCGCCCGGCGCGGCGAAGACGGCCAGCGCCGGGACCGCCTTGGCGAGGTCGAGCAGCTGCTCCTTCACCTTGCGCTTCTCGGCGGCGTCGAGCGGCGCGCCCCCGGCCGCCCGCGCCAGCAACTGCCCCAGCTCGCCGGCGTCGTGGAGGGCCTCGGTGAGCGCGTCGTAGTTGGTGGCCACGGCGTCGCCGATCCGCTCCACCACCTCGTCCGAGGTCTCCTCCCAGGCCTCGGCCAGTTGCTGCCACTCGCTGCCCGGGCCGCCCACCGCCTTGAACCAGGCCAGGTGATCATCGTGCTGGGCCGCGGCCTCGACCTGCGCCGCCACCAGCGCCTGGGCGTCGAGCCCGGCCGCGTCGCGGAAGGTCTCGATGAACTCGGCCGCCGGCTCGGCGGTCAGGCCGGCGCGGAGTTGGGCCAGCAGGAGCTGCTCCAGCAGGAAGGGGCGCATCCGGGCCGGCGTCGCCAGGGCCAGCGCGCCGGCGGTGCGCGGGGCGGCCACCGCTTGCCGAGCGTCGCGCAGGCGGGCTCCCTTCAGGCCGAGCCGGCCGAGCTGCCGGCGGCGCAGCACCGCCAGCTGCTCTCCCGGCGGGGGCGCGGCGGCCTTGAGGAGGCTGGCCAGCGCCTCGGCCAGCAGCGTCCGTTCCTGCTCGGCGAAGGCCCGGTGACGGACCAGCGCCTCGGGCTCGAGCAGGCCGGTCCGGTGCAGCCCCATGGCGACGCGGGAGAGGTGGCGGCGGAAGGAGGCCCGGGCCCCGGGGTGGAGCGGCAGCCCATCGATGGGATCGCCGGGCGGGAAGAAGCGGGCCTTGAGCTTGGGGCCGGCGGCCCGCAGCGCCGCCTCGATGTCGTGGGGTGCGCCGCCGAGGGGGCGTGAGGCGTCGACCGCCAGCGCCAGGGGGTGCTCGTCGAGGGCGCCGGCCAGCGCGGCGGAGGCCTCGACGCGCCCGCGGTGGCGCAGCCAGGGCTCGCCGGCCAGCCGCGCCAGGTCGAAGACCAGCGTCAGGTCGCCTCCCAGCTCACGGAGGAAGGCCGCCTCCGGCGAGTCGTCGTCGGTGTCGAGCCGGCGGTGGCGCAGCGAGCGGGCCACCAGCATGCGGGCGCCCGGGGCGAGATCCTTGCTGGCCCCGGCGGCGACCAGGCCGGCCGGCAGCCAGGCCGGCGCCACCTCCGGGTCGAACCGCTCCAGCGCCTCATCGAGGAGGTCGCTCAGCCAGTCCTTTGAGTCGAGGTCAAGGGGCACGGGGGGTGCGGGGAGTCTAGAGCCGAGCGCCGCCGAAATGAAGCGGGGCCGACCCCTCTCGGAGCCGGCCCCTCCTGCACTGCGGGCGCCCGCTGTCGCGGTGCGCCATGACGAGTGCCGCGCCCCTCTCGTCACGTCAGCATGCCTGGGACGCGGCCCTGGTAACGTTACTTGACCGCCTTGACGCGGGGCTTCTTCTCCTCGCCCCTCTCCTCGGCGTCGCCCGGCTCGTCGGGGACCGCCTGCGGCCCGCGCCGGACGCCGAACTTCTGCAAGAGCTGCCCCTCGATCTTCTGCAGGGTGGCCGGGTGCTCGCGGAGGAACCCCTTGGCCTGCTCGCGCCCCTGGCCGATCCGCTCGCCCTCGAAGCTGAACCAGGTGCCGCTCTTCTCCACCACGTTCTCCTCGGAGGCGAGGTCGAGCAGGTCGCCTTCGCGGCTGATCCCCTGCCCGTACATGATGTCGAACTCGACCTCCTTGAAGGGCGGGGCGACCTTGTTCTTCACCACCTTGACCCGGGTGCGGTTGCCGATGACGTTGTCGCCGTCCTTGATGGCGCCGATGCGGCGGATGTCGAGGCGGAGCGTGGCGTAGAACTTGAGGGCGTTGCCGCCGGTGGTGGTCTCGGGGTTGCCGAACATGACGCCGATCTTCATCCGGATCTGGTTGATGAAGATGACGATGGTCTGCGACTTGGAGATGGTGCCGGTCAGCTTGCGGAGGGCCTGGCTCATGAGCCGGGCCTGCAGCCCCATGTGGGCGTCGCCCATCTCGCCCTCGAGCTCGGCCTTGGGCACCAGGGCGGCCACCGAGTCGATGACCAGCACGTCGATGGCGCCGGAGCGGACCAGGGTCTCGACGATCTCGAGCGCCTGCTCGCCGGTGTCGGGCTGCGAGATGAGCAGGTCGTCGGTGCGGACGCCCAGCTTGCGGGCGTAGCCGACGTCGACGGCGTGCTCGGCGTCGACGAAGGCGCAGATGCCGCCAGCCTTCTGGGCCTCGGCGATGGCGTGGAGCGCCAGCGTGGTCTTGCCGGAGGACTCCGGGCCGTAGATCTCGATGATGCGGCCGCGCGGGAAGCCGCCCACGCCCAGCGCGATGTCGAGCGAGATGGCGCCGGTCGAGACCGCCGCGATGTCCTTGGCCATGGCCTCCTCGTTGCCGAGGCGCATGATCGAGCCCTTGCCGAAGGCCTTCTCGATGCTCGAGATGGCCAGCTCGATCGCCTTTTCCTTCTCCGGTCCCACTGGCATTTCGCTTCTCCTTGGAGGGGGCGCTGTCCGCGCTCCCGTCGCTTGTCGTGTGGCGTCCGTCGTGTGAGAGGAGTTCTACCGGCCCCCTCTGACAGCACTGAACAGATGGATACTGAACAGGCGGCCATTCGTCAAGTATTGGCGCGTCCCGCACAACTGGCGCGTCCCGCAGGGCGCGCCGCAGGTGGTGTTCAGTCAGGGACTTCGGCCCAGGGGGCGGCCGGGGATCAGATCAGCCGGACCGCCCGGGCATCGGCGTGGCCGCCACGGCCTGCGACAGGCGCCAGCCGCCAGAGCCGGGCGCGGTCTCGACTGCGTCGGCGGACGAGGTGCCGTTCGTGGTCTTCAGCGAGCCGAGGCTGGTCATCGAAGGGCTCGGCGCCATCGCGCGAGTACCAGTTGCGGTCGGCAGCACGGTCTCCGGGCTGACGATCACCAGCAGCGATCCGCGGATCGTCGAGGTGACCGCGGAGGGCGAGCTGAGGTCCCGCGCGCCGGGCCGGACGACCATTCGTGCCACCGGGAACCCCAGCCAAATGCTGGAGGTCGAGGTCCGCGTGACACCGGCTCAGGCGGCCGCTGCAAGCGTCCTGCTCTCCCGCTGAACCCACTCACCGCACCGAGGCCGCCACGTGACATTCTCGATTGCAGCAGTACAGCTGATGCTCATGGTGAATGGCCAACTTGGGGCGGACGAGATCCTCTTCTCCATTCGGAGCGTGACGCTGGCGGCCGGAGGATGCCTCGGCGGCGACACCGCCCCGTGTACGACCACGAGTGGGCAAGCAGGGGTCAAGACCTGCAGGGCCACCGGGTCCTGGGGGGCCTGCGTGGCAAACTTGGTGCCGCCGCCGTGCCCGAGCACCACCTGCCGGCCGGCCAGCCTGATCTTCAACGATCCTGGCTGGACCTGCGAGGCGACCAACGCCTCCCCCACCACCAGCTGCGACACCGACGGCGACGTCTGCAACGGCGTGGACATGTGCGACGGCGCGGGCAACTGCGCCCCCGGTGCGCCGCCCAACC
Organism: Anaeromyxobacter sp.; assembly: GCA_025360965.1. Lineage (GTDB taxonomy): Bacteria > Myxococcota > Myxococcia > Myxococcales > Anaeromyxobacteraceae > JADKCZ01. Next base: position 6,320 of record JANYBC010000150.1, read on the forward strand.
TCGACGACGGCAACCCGGCCACGCTCGACTACTGCGGCCCCGACGGCGTGAAGCACGTCCCCATCAGCTCCAACGGGACCGCGAAGGAGGCTTTCGCCACGCCCACGACCGGCCCCGACCCGCGCTCCCGGTCGCTCCCCGTAGCGCCCAACGCCGGCGGTCCGGTGGTGGACGAGAGCCGCGGCACGCTCAACTACCGGTACAGCTTCGAGCTGCCCGCGGCCCGGGGGCGGTACCAGCCGCATCTGGACCTCACCTATAGCAGCGCCACGACCTACAACGACTCGGTGGGGGCGGGCTGGTCCCTGACTTCGTTCTACATCGAGGCCGACACGGCGACGCCGCCGACCTCAGTCTCAGACACTGCTCCGCTGCAGTACTGGCTGGTCTCGGATGGGGCGCGGGTGAAGCTGTTGAAGACGCCCAGCACCACCGACCAGTACCGGACGCAGGTCCAAGGCCCCTTCGTCGCCATCACGTTCCCCGGCGACAATTGCTGGTCCGCCACGGATGCAGCGGGCACGAACTACTACTTCTGCCTAAGAAGACCGTGGCCGGTGCTCTCCGGTCTCGGTGGGCGCTGGTACCTGAACCACGTGATGGACGTCGACGGCAACAAGACCAGCTTCACCTACGAGGACGAGACCGGCGCATCCGCGCTGCTGACGAAGATCGAGTACAACCGCTTTGCTGCGGGCGTCGAGGTCGGCACCTCGGTGGAGCTGGCCTGGTCTCCGGACTACCAGCGCCGGGTCCAGCGGGCCGGCGACACGGTCGCCAGTCGACAGAAGATTCTTCGAACCGTCCGGATCAAGGGGGCCTCGACGTCCGGTAGCCCGACCCTGCTGCGGCACGAGCTGACCTACTCGCATCAGAAGCAGGCGGACACGTTGCTCGTCTCCCAGGTGCAGGTCTTCGCCGGGGAGACCACCACCTCCCTGCCGCCTACGTCCTTCCAGTACCAGACCGGCACCACCGACTACGCCCTTGCGCCAGGCGTGGGCCTTGACTTGCCAGGGTATCTAAGTCCGGTGCCGCTGCCTGATCACGCGCTGCCGAGGTTGTATGAGGCATGGCTCGACCTCGACGGGGACGGCCTGCCCGACCGGGTGGCCTGGCCGAAATGGCGCAGGAACATCACGCCGCCAGGAGGGCAGCACTCGATCCTGGGCTCGGCGACCCCGATCTTCGCGCCCATCGCGGATATTCCTGGTTCGGCGATGGTGACCACGCCGACTGTGTTCGGCGGCAACCCAATGACTGCGGCTTTCATGGACATGGACGGCGACGGGATCCTGGATCTCGTCCGGGCTGGCGTCGACCCGGCCTGTGACTACGAGGTTCGGCTCGGGCAGGGCTCCGGGTCCGCCTGGGCGATCTCCACGACCAGACTATGCGTGAGCGCGGCTCCGGTGAGGTCGGGCGTGGCCGCGGACCACTTCGGCATCCGATACAAGGTGACGACGCTGGAGGCGCACGCGTTGATGGACGTCAACGGCGACGGGATTCCCGACCTGACGAAGCAGGACGCAGCGACCGGTATCCTGGACGTATGGCTCGGATACGTGACCCGGGACTCCTTCGGGCACACCACCGGCATCGGGTTCACTACCTTGAAGTCGATGTCACCGGGGACTCCCAGCGGCGCCATGGCGGGGATCGACATGAACGGAGACGGGATCGCTGGCGACTCCTGGGCAACCGCCACCGCGGTCGCATTCGGTGCCGGCGGTGACTTCACGTCCTATGGCTGGACTTCGACTCGCTGGGTGGATGGATCGACGCCGTCGTCGAATCCAATCCAGGCTTCGGCGATCCTGCCGTTGGCCGAGGCAAACTTCGGCTGCGCGCCCGACATGCCGGTCCAGAGCCTCTGGCTCAAGTCGGTCAGCTTCGACGACCCACGAGCCTCGACCGCCCTGGTCGACCTGAACGGTGACGGCCTGGCGGACCTGCTCATCAAGCCCAGCCCCGCCGCCTGCGCCTCAGCGCACACATGTGCCACGGGCGAGAGCTTCGTCGAAGGGTCGGAGTGCTACAACGCCGGAACTCCATGTCCACTGATGGTCTACTGGAACACCGGAGGAGGCTTCGAGCTGGGTGGATCGATCTCTGCCGCTGGTTGCGCACTTGGAGGCGCCTGCCCCACCGATCTCTTCCCGTCTGTGGCGTACAGGAGCGAAGGAGCTGATCCGAGCAAGTCTGGAGTCACTTGCAACTACTGGGAAGCTACACCTTTCGGAATGACGGGGACTCTCCCGGGCACCACCTCCTACACGGGCTGGTACGCCGACTTCATCGACCTCGACGGCGATGGCATCGTCGACTACGCCTCCAATCAGGGCGAAACCTGGACCTACTTCAAGGGGAGCAACGTCGCGCCGCTCCTCAACAAGGTGACCACGGCGGCCGGCGCCGCCTATTCGGTCGCCTACACGTCGGGCACTTCCCAGTCGGTGATCTACCCGCTGGGCGCGGCCCTGGGGGCCGGTCCGCTCGACGGGGCGAGAGACGTGGTGGCCCAGGTGACGCTTTCCGGGATGGGGATACCGACCGCCACCACCAACTACCGTTACGCCGGCCCTGCACACGGCCCCAATCCAGCCAACTACAACCGGGTGGAGCCGCGCGGGTTCACTGAGAGCTGGTCGTGGCTGGAGACGCCGGGCGTCAAGGTGGCGAAGCACGTCAGCTGGGTCACCACCTCGGCCACGCTGGCTGGGTCCCCGAACAAGATCGAGTGGGGGACCTTCAGTGGCTTCGAACCAAGCGGGAGCTTCAGCGCCTTCAAGCAGACCGACCTCCAATACGGAATCAAGGTCCTGGACGACCCGTCCGTGGGCTGTGTTGCGCCGAACGCCCTCGTCGCCGCCTCCTTCCCGGTCCTCCCGATCACGACGCTGGTGCGGACGCTCGACATCATCGACGGCAGCACCACGCTCGGCGG
>JANYBC010000151.1 GCA_025360965.1 Anaeromyxobacter sp.
GATCACGCCGGCCTTGACGAGATCGGTGTACTCGAGCGTCTGCGCGTTGAAGCCGAACGAGCCCTGGCCTTCCTTGACCTTCGACACGACGATCGAGCCATCGACGCCCGCGTTCGACGCGATCTGACGCAGCGGCTCCTCGATCGCGCGGCGCACGATCGAGACGCCAAACTGCTGCTCTTCGCTGAGCTTGAGCTTGTCGAGCGAGCTCTGCGCGCGCAGCAGCGCGACGCCGCCGCCCGGAACCACGCCCTCTTCGACGGCCGCGCGGGTCGCGTGGAGCGCGTCCTCGACGCGCGCCTTCTTCTCCTTCATCTCGACCTCGGTGGCCGCGCCGACGTTGATGACGGCGACGCCGCCGACCAGCTTGGCGAGACGCTCCTGGAGCTTCTCCTTGTCGTAGTCGGAGGTGGTCTCCTCGACCTGGGCGCGGATGGTCTTCACCCGGGCCGCGATGTCCTCCTTCTTGCCGGCGCCGTCGACGATGGTGGTGTTGTCCTTGTCGATGGTGATGCGCTTGGCGCGGCCGAGCTGCTTCAGGGTCACCGCCTCGAGCTTGATGCCGAGCTCTTCGGCGATGAGCTGGCCGCCGGTGAGGATGGCCACGTCCTCGAGCATGGCCTTGCGGCGATCGCCGAAGCCGGGGGCCTTGACGGCGCAGACGTGCAGCGTGCCGCGCAGCTTGTTGACGACCAGGGTGGCCAGGGCCTCGCCCTCGGTGTCCTCGGTGATGATGAGGAGGGGCTTGCCGGCTCGGGCGATCTGCTCCAGCAGCGGGAGCAGGTCCTTCATGGCCGAGATCTTCTTCTCGTTGATGAGGATGTAGCAGTCCTCGAGGACCGCCTCCATGCGCTCGGCGTCGGTGACGAAGTAGGGCGAGAGGTAGCCGCGGTCGAACTGCATGCCCTCGACGATGTCGAGCGTGGTCTCGAGCGTCTTGGCCTCCTCGACCGTGATGACGCCCTCCTTGCCGACCTTCTCCATGGCCTCGGCGATGATGTTGCCGATGGTGGTGTCGCCGTTGGCGGAGATGATGCCGACCTGGGCGATCTCCTTGTGATCCTTGGTCGGCTTGCTGAGCTTCTTCAGCTCGGCGGTGACGACCTCGACGGCCTTGTCGATGCCGCGCTTGATCTCCATGGGGTTGTGACCCGCGGCGACCAGCTTCGAGCCCTCCCGGTAGATGGCCTGGGCCAGCACGGTGGCGGTGGTGGTGCCGTCGCCGGCCACGTCGGAGGTCTTGGAGGCGACCTCCTTCACCATCTGGGCCCCCATGTTCTCGAACTTGTTCTCGAGCTCGATCTCCTTGGCGACGGTGACGCCGTCCTTGGTGATGGTGGGCGAGCCGAAGCTCTTCTCGATGACGACGTTCCGGCCCTTGGGGCCGAGGGTGGCCTTCACGGCGTCGGCGAGGGTGTTGACGCCCTTGAGGATCGCCTCGCGAGCGCGCTGGTCGAACAGGATTTCCTTGGCAGCCATTCGGTAGTCTCCTTGGTTCTGAAAAGTTGAAAGGGAAGGACTAGCCCTCGACGACGGCGAGGATGTCTTCCTCGCGCATCATCAGCAGCTCGTCGCCGTCGACCTTGATCTCGGTGCCCGCGTACTTGGAGAAGAGGATCTTGTCGCCCTTCTTCACGTCGAGGGGGCGGACCTTGCCGTCCTCCATGATCTTGCCGTTGCCGACGGCGTTCACCTTGCCGGCGATCGGCTTCTCCTTGGCCGTCTCGGGGATGATGATGCCCCCCTTGGTCTTCGACTCCTCTTCCTCCCGCTTGACGATCACGCGGTCCTGCAGCGGACGGATCTTCATGGACATCCTCCTGGTGCGTTGGTTCGGCCCGCCGGTGGAGGCTGGCCGTTCGTGAGAGTAATGGGCCTTGGCAGTCGAGACCTCGGAGTGCCAAGGACGGGGGCATGGTAATCACCGGGGCGCGGGTGTCAAGCGCACCGGGCAATTATTCACCTGCCCGAAACAACAAAGGTTTTGGGGGCGACCTGGCAGTCGCGCGGCTCGACTGCCGATCTCGGGACCCTACCGCAAGGTGCGGGTCTGGCTCGACGAGATGGTGACCTTCTCGTTGTCGTACTTGCCCGAGAGGGCGTCGCGGACCGGGCGGTCGAAGCGGACCTTGCCGGTGGCGATCTCGCGGAGCGCCAGCACCGGGGACTTGTTCTTGGTGTCGGGCTGCAGCGGACGGGCGCCGGCCATGAGCTGCCGCGCCCGCTTGGTGGCGAGGAGCACCAGCGCGAAGCGGTTATCGACGAGCGGGAGGCAATCTTCGACTGTGACGCGGGCCATGGGGTGTCCTTTTCTTCGAAGCCGGGGAGATCTAGCCGGGATGGGGGCCGGGGTCAACCTGCTGGACGGCCTGACGCACCGGTGGCACGGTCGCCGCCGGAGGGTGCCCCATGGCGGTGGTGGTCCAGAAGTACGGTGGCTCGTCGGTGGCCGACGTCGACAAGCTCAAGCGGGTGGCGGCCAAGGTGGCGGCGCGGCGCCGGGCCGGCGACTCGGTCTGCGTGGTGGTCTCGGCCATGGGCGACGCCACCGACGACCTGCTCAGACTGGCCAAGCAGGTCTCGGCCGACCCGCCGCGGCGCGAGCTCGACATGCTGCTCACCGCCGGCGAGCGCATCTCCATGGCCCTGCTCTCCATCGCCCTGCAGGAGCAGGGCGTCGAGGCCATCAGCTTCACCGGCAGCCAGGCCGGCATCATCACCACCGACGCCCACGCCACCGCCCGCATCCTCGAGGTGCGCCCCACCCGCGTCCGCGAGGAGCTGGCGCTCGGCAAGGTGGTGATCGTGGCCGGCTTCCAGGGGGTCTCGGCGCGCAAGGAGATCACCACGCTGGGGCGCGGCGGCTCGGACACCACCGCGGTGGCCATGGCGGCGGCGCTCGGCGCCGACTGCGAGATCTACAGCGACGTGGCCGGGGTCTTCACCGCCGACCCGCGCCTGGTGCCCTGGGCGCGGCGACAGGCCGAGCTCTCCTACGAGGAGATGCAGGCGCTGGCCCGGGCCGGCGCCAGGGTGCTCAACGCCCAGGCGGTCGAGTTCGCGCGGACAACCGGGATCACCATCCGGGCCAGGAGCACCTTCGGCGGCGACGAGGAGACGGTGGTGAGGGCCGGGAGCGGCGCCGCGCGGATCGCCGGGGTGGCGGTCGAGGAGGAACTGGCGCTGGTCGACGTCGCGGCCGCCGACGAGCAGCGGGCCCTGGCGCTGCTGGCGGCGGCCCACGCCCCGGCCACCCGGGTCGAGGGGGCGGTGGGGCGCGCCGTGCTGGTGGTGGCGCTGGAGAACGTCCACGGCTTCGAGCCGCTGGCGGCGGCGCTGCGCCGCGAGTTCGACGGGGTCCGGATCACCGCAGAGGGGATCGGCGCCGTGACCGTGGTCGGCACCGGCGTGGCGGCGACGCCGCGGGTCCGCGAGGCGCTGCTGGCGGCGCTGGCCGGGCTGGGCGCGGTCCCACTGGCGCAGGAGAGCGGACCGCTCGGAGTGACCGTCTACGCCGAGACCCGCTGGCTGGCCGACACCGCGCGCGAGGCCCACCGGTTGCTGATCGGCTGATCGGCCGCTCAGCCGAGGCCTGGCTACCGGCCCCAGTAGCCGCTGGCGCCGGCGCCGGGGACGTCCTTGCGGAAGTCCATGTTCGGGTCGAGCTTGGCGAAGGTGCACATCTCGCTGAGGCGGGAGTAGATCCTGTCGCCGACGCGCTGGGCCAGCGTCATGGCCTCGGCTTCCTGGCGGGCGTCCGGGGATCGCGGGTCCCGCCGGCCTCCGGCCGCAGGCGCCGACTGAGGCGTGAAGCGAGGCTCGACGAAGTAGTTGGTGGCGAAGAGCGTGGAGAGGCCGCTGTTGAAGCGGCGGCTGATCAGCTCGTCGAGCATCGACTGCTCCCAGGGCGTGCCGCGCTCCTTGCCGAGCTCGTCGATGGCCAGCACCGGGACCGAGAGCAGCGGCCGCAGGATCTCCATGTGGCTCCGGCCGGCGCTGAAGCCGTCCTTCATGTCGGAGAGCAGCAGCATGAACTCGACGTAGCGGCTGGCCACGCCCTTCTCCAGCGCCAGCCAGCGCAGCGTCGAGGCCAGCAGGTGGGTCTTGCCGCCGCCGGGGCGGCCGTAGAGGAGGAAGCCGCGGGTCGGCTGGTCGCGCCGGAAGGTGCGGGCGAAGTCCTCGGCCAGGTTCTTGGCCGTCGAGTGCTCGGCCGAGTAGACCTTGAAGGCCGCGAAGCTGGCCGTGGCGAGCGCCGCCGGGATGCCGATCTGGTTGAAGAGGTGGAGCCGCTCGTCGAGGTGCTTGCAGGCGCAGGGCTGCGCCACCGGCCCGGACGGGCCGGGGACCAGCGCGTAGCCGGTGCCGTGGCAGCGGCTGCAGCGGACCTGGCACTCGCAGCGGCGGGCCCGGGCCGGCTTGCCGAGCACCTGCTCGACCAGGTAGCCGGCGCCGCCGCAGGAAGGGCAGGGTGTGCTCTCGACCGGGGTGGCCATCAGGGCGGCGACTCTACACGGTTCCCCGCAGGCAGGTCAGCCCGGCCTCGCGGGCGGCGTCGAGCAGGTGGTGGCGCAGGGTCTGGCGGTGGGCGCGACGGCTGGCGCCGCGCGGGCGCGGGCCGGCGCGAAGGGCGAGGCGCGGGCCGAGCGAGCCGCGGCGCGGGCGATCGAGCGAGCCGAGCCAGGCCGTCAGGAGGCGAGCGTCGGCGGCTGCGATGGCCGCCTCGACCTGCTCCAGCGCCGTGCCCGGGCGGGGTGCGACGAGGGCCTCGAGCGCCAGGCGGTACCCGTCGCGCCAGGCCGGCGGGGCGCTGCCGCCGGCCTCGACGAGCCGTTGCCGGGCCGACGCCAGCCGGGCCGCCGCGAAGCCGGCCTCGCTCGATGGCGGCGGCGGGGCCTCGCCGACGGCGCGGGCCTGGAACTGGCTCCACTCCTCCTCGACGCCGAAGCGCAGGGCGCGCAGCGAGCGCGGTGCGGTCGGCCCGGCACCGGGAGCGCGCCGCCGCAGGAAGTCCTCCAGCCCGCGCCCCAGCCCACGGCAGACCACGGCGACCGGCAGGCCGCGCCGCTCCCACTCGGCCACCAGTTCCTGGTCGAGCGGCGAGAGCATCAGCCCGCCGCCGCGGAGGCCGAGGAAGTACTCGGCCACCACTGCCTGGTAGGTGAGGTCGCCCGGGGCGAGGTTCGACATGCGGGGGAGTGTAGCGGAGCAGGGTGACGCTCCCTGCGGTCGCCAACTGACTCAAGGCCGATCGAGCGCCTGCCGGACCCGGCGCAGGAACTCGGCGGGGGCCATGGGCTTCTCCAGCAGCTCGACCGACTCCAGGTCGAGGCCGCGCTCCTCCAGCACGTTGCCGGTGAAGCCGCTCGCCAGCAGGACGCGGACGCCGGGCTTGAGCAGGCGGATGGCCCCGAGCGCCTCCCGCCCGTTGAGCCGGGGCATGATGACGTCGAGCAGGCAGAGGTCCACCTCGTTGCGCCGCTCGCGGAACCGGGCCACCGCGTCAGCGCCGTCCACCGCCTCGATGACCCGGTAGCCGGCCCGGGTGAGCGTGGTGGTCACCACCCGCCGCACCATCTCCTCGTCCTCCGCCACCAGGATGGTCTCGTGGCCGCCGGGCCCGGTGGGCGCTGCCTCCAGATGCGCCGGCGCGGCGACCGCGTCGGCCGAGGCCGGCAGGTAGATGGCGAAGGTGGTGCCCGCGCCAGGCTGGCTGCTGACCGTCACGGCGCCCCGGTGCTGGTGGACGATGCCATGGACGATGGAGAGCCCGAGGCCGGTCCCCTTCCCGTGCCCCTTGGTGGTGAAGAAGGGCTCGAAGGCCTGGCGCTGCACCTCCGCGCTCATCCCCTCGCCGCTGTCACTCACGGTGAGTGCCAGCCATGGACCAGGCCCCTCCAGCCCGTGGGCCGCGGCGTCGCCCGGCCCGAAGGCGGCACGGGCCGCCGAGATGCTGAGCCGGCCGCCGCCGGGCATGGCGTCGCGGCCGTTGGTGGCGAGGTTGACGAGCACCTGTTCTAGGCGAGCCGGATCGGCCACCGTCACCAGGGGCTGGTCCGGCAGGTCCACGGTGAACTCGACGTCCTCCCCGAGGAGGCGGCGAAGCATGGACGCCACGCCCCGCACCACCGTGCGCAGGTCCACCGGGCGGGGCTGCAGCGGTTGCTTGCGGCTGAAGGTGAGCAGGCTGCGCGTCAGGGCGGTAGCACGGCCGGCCGCCTCGAGGATCCCGTCCACGCTCTCCCGCTCCGGGTGGGAAGGGGGCAGGCTCTCGGCCAGCAGGTGGCCGAAGCCGATGACGGCGGTGAGCACGTTGTTGAGGTCGTGGGCCACGCCGCCGGCCAGCCGCCCCACCGCCTCCACCCGCTGTGCCCGCTCCAGCTGTTGCTCCAACCGCTCGCGCTCGGCGGCGCTCCGCTTCAGGTCGCTGATGTCCACCACCAGGCCGATGAGCGTGTCACCGTCACGGGCCACGTTGAGCAGGCAGGTGCGCAGCTCGCCGGAGACGGCGCGAAACGTCACCTCCCGGTTGGCCACCTGGCCAGCGGCCAGGACGTCGGTCACCATCTGGGCCCGCTGCGCCGCGTCCTCGTAGAAGTCGGTGATCTTCCGCCCGCGCAAGGCCGCAGCCGACGGGACGCCGAGGAAGCGGGCCATGGTCTCGTTGGCGAAGAGGATCTCGCCGTGCAGGCTGGTGCTGGCCACGCCCACCAGCGAGGTGTCCACGATGCGCCGGAAGCTCTCCTCGGAGCGCCGCAGCGCCTTCTCGCGCGAGCGCACCACCTCGGCCATGGCGTCGAAGCCCGCGGAGAGCGCCTCCAGCTCCCGGAACTGGACGGTCCCTCCTGGCGGCGTAGGCGGGACCGGCTCGCCGGCGGCCAGCGCCCTTGTGCGCTCAGCCAGCGCCTGGACCGGCGTCAGGATCCGTCGCGCCAGCAGCCGCGCCGCCAGCCCGGCCGCCAGCAGGCCACCCGCCAGCACGGCCAGCAGGATCAGCCGAGACTGGTCGAGCCTGGCGAAGGCGGCCTCGACCGGCTCCGCCACCAGCACCACCCAGCCGGTGTGTGGCACGGGCGCCACGCTAGCGAGTCGCGTCTCTCCAGCCAGGGAGATGACCTCGCTGCCCTCCTGGCCGAGCAGGGCTCGCCGCACCAGCGGGAGCTCGCGCAGGCTGGCGTGCTCCCGCACCCGCTGCGCCGACTGGTCGGCGATGACGGTCCCGTCGTGGTCCAGCATGGTGGCGCCGGTGAGTGATCTGCCGTGGAGGCGCTCCACCACCTGGCCCAGGGTGGTGAGGTCGAGGGAGCAGACCACCGTCCAGCGCTGGCCCGGCACGACCAGCGTGACGGTCGGCTCGCCGGTCCGGGTCGAGATGGTGGCGGCCGACCAGGTGGGCAGCCCGCGCTGCCTGGCTTCCCGGAGCCAGGGCTGGCCCGACAGGTCGCTCCCCTCGGCGTCGGGGTCGGGCGGTTCGGCGACCACCACGCGGTCCTGGCGGTCCACCAGCAGGATGGAGCGGAGCGCCGGGTTGGCCAGGAGGTGCGGCCTCAGGGTATCGGGGAGCTGGGTGCGCTCCCCACCGGAGAGCCCTTCGACCGCGATGCGCAGCCCGGTGAACTCGACGATCTGGCCGTCGAGGAAGCGCCCCACCTCGCCGGCCACCGCCCGGGCGAGCTGCGTGCTCCGCTCGGTGGCCCGCTCCAGCTCGCGGCTCGAGAGGTCGCGCAGCGCCACTCCAGTCAGGAGCAGGGCCGGCACCAGGGCGACGAGGAGCGCCGAGGAGAGCAGCCAGCTGGAGAGCCGATGCGGGCGGGAGGGGCTCATTGCAGCCGCACCACCCGTCCGTCGCGGATGGTCATGAGGAACGGCGGGCGGTCCGTGTCGCCGAGGGCGTCGACGCGAATCTCGTCCTGCAGGCCTCGGAAGGTGCCCAACCCGAGGATGACCCGCCGCACCCCTTCACGAGTGGCATCGCGGCGGAGCCCTTCGGCGAGGAGCTGCACCGCCTCGTAGGAGAGCACGGCGGCGAAGTCCGGGGCCCGCGAGAAGCGCGCCAGATAGGCCTCCCGGAACCGGACGAAGGCCGGGCTGCGGCCTTCCAGGTCGACGCTGAGCGTGAAGATCGCCCCGTCCAGCGCCCGTCCACCGTGGGCGATGGCGTCCTGGGTGAAGCCCCAGTCGGTGCCATAGAGCCGGACCGAGGCGCTGCGCTTGCGCACCTGCTGGCAGAGCGCGGCCGAGTCGAGGGCGTTGGCGACCACCAGCACGCCGTCCGGCCTGGTGGCCAGCGCCCGATCGGCCAGTTCGCCGAGGGAGCCCTCCGCGCCCGAGGTGAACGGCACCGAGAGCACCCGGCCGCCGGCAGCGGCCAGACCCTCCTGCAGGTGGTCGTGCCAGGACTGCGTGAAGGCGCGGTTGGAGAGGTCGTAGACCACGGCCAGCCGGCCCACCTTGTCGACCCGGGTGAGCCGATCGAGGAGTACGGCGGCGCTGCGCCGGCTGGAGGGGTAGAGCGTGACCAGCCAATCGTCGAGCCCCTGGAACTTGGAGGCGCTCGAGGTGGGGCTCACCATGAGGAGGTGGGCCTGGTTGGCGATCGGCAGCGTGGCCTCGGTCATGGCGCTGGTCATGTGGCCCACGATGGCCACCACGCCCTGCTCCACCAGCCCGCGCACCGCCCGTCTCGCCGCCTCCGGGTCCTGCTGGTCGTCGAGCACCAGGAACTCGAGCCGCCGGCCGCCTGGCCCGCCGGCGGCGTTGATCTCCTCGATGGCCAGCGTGGCGCCGTCCCGGCCGGACAGCCCCAGGCCGTAGTGGCGGCCGGAGAGGCCGAAGACGCCGCCCACCTTGATGGGCTCCCGCTGGCAGGCGGCCAGCAGCAGCGCGATGGCGAGCCAAGCGGGGCGCTTCGGGAAGGCCATCTCGGGACCCGGGTAGGTGGAGGAGCGCGACTCGCGACACGCTAGCCGAACCCGTCACCCCGTACCAACTACGCGGCGTCCGCTGTGGCGGGCCGGGCACGGCGTCGCTTCACCCAATTCACTTGAGCCGCGCGGCCATGAGTCGATATCACGATGTCTCAAGTCGTGCTACCGCCTCGCCGCGCCCGGAGGTCTTCGTGCGAATCCAGCTCCTCGTCATCACCGCCCTGCTGGCCGCCCCGGTGCTCGTTCCCTCACGCCTCTCTACCTTCCCATCACCTTCTCCCCGAACGCCTGCCGTGCCGCGAGCCTGTTATGGGCGGCGCAGGTGAGGCGAAGGTTCTCGACGCTGGGGCCGGCGCCAACGCCCTTGGCCGCTTCACCTGCCCGCGCGCCCTGGCTTGCTTCTCCAGCAGCAGGTCGAGCGCCGCCTCCAGCACCTGCTCGGTGGTTGCACCGGGGATGGCGTGCGAGAGGCCGGAGCGGGCGGCCTTGAGCTTCTCGAGGAAGCGGCGGCCTGCGGCGGCAGGCCGGCCTGGGCTGACAACGCCGAGGGGGAGGCGGAGTCGCACGGCCCGGCCAGCAGGGAGAGCTCCGCCTCGGCGCGGCGAACTGGTGCCAGCAGCCTGACCACCGTCCGCATGGGGGGCGACTCAAGCGGTTGCAGCTCGGCGACGATCTCCCTGGCCTCGCGGGTGGAGATGCCGAGGAAGCGGGGCAGGGCCGCCTCCTGCCGCCAGAAGGTCGGGGCCGGGGAGAGGCGAGCTCGGCGAGGATGAAGGCGACGAGGGTGGCGTGCCCGAGCGGCTCCCAGCCGCGCCGCCGGTCGAAGTCGGAGAGGGCGATGAGGAAGTCGGCCATCGCCGCCTGCTCGGTGCGCAGGAGGAGCTTGAGTGTGTCGCGGAGCCGGCGTGCTTCCAGGAGTTCGAGAGGACGGCTGGCGGGGGCGTGAAGGTGCGCCGCGGCCGAGGAAGGGATCGGTTGCGCGTGGTTGATCATTCACGGAACGTCTCATGCGGGTCTGACATTCCTGAGCGCGCCGACACGCATGAGACCCAACAGGGACGGGCCACTCCTGGCGGCCTGATCCTGTCACCATATGTCAAATTGCCGGACTCGAACCGTGGGTTGGAATCCTGTCCCTCACGCAGGAGATGCTCCCGGGCCGCACGGGAAGGGCCGGGCCGTGACTTCAGCGAGTATCGGTTATACTGACAGCAATGGATCCGCGATCCACGCGCCCCTCGGCGCGCGAGCGGGAGTTGCTGGAGGGGCTGCGGCAGGCCGCTTCGTAGCGGCAGGCAGGTGGTCCACGCCAGCTGCCCTCCGCGGATGGACGTCCCGGCGCTGGTGGCCCCGCTCCGGGCCTGCGACGCCGCCTTCGCGAGCCGCCGGTCCGGACCCGTTTGGGGGTGGCCGCCACGGCCTGTTGTGGGTCAAGGAGGGACTGGGAAGGACTCAACTCGTGATCGCAACAGTGCTGGTGACAGGGGTCGGCGGACCGGCCGGTCGCGCCGCCGCGACCTATTTCGCGGAGCGCGGCCATCGGGTGGTCGGCACCGACGTCCGAAAGGTGGCCTCGGCGGCGACCCGCTTCCACCTGGTCCCGATGGCGCGCGACCCGGCCTACCCGGCGGCGCTGATCGACCTCGCCGAGGCGGAGTCGGCGACGCTGGTGGTGCCGACCGTGACCGAGGAGCTGCCGATCGTGGCCCGGCTCCGGCCCGTGCTCCGCGAGCGCGGCATCGGCGTGGCCGTCTCCGAGCCGGCTGGAGTCGACATCGCCAACGACAAGCTGCTGACCGCCCAGGGGCTCGCCAGGGCCGCTGTGTCGGCACCGGCCACCTGTCCCGGGAGCATGCCTGGCGTCGAGGCGGCCCAGCGGCTCGGCTGGCCGATGCTCTCCAAGCCGCGCTTCGGCCGCGGCGGACGGGGCGTCCTGGTCCACCGCACGCTGGCGGATCTTGGGCGGGTCGGCGCCGACGAGGTGGTCTGGCAGGCCTTCCTCCCGGGCGAGGAGTACGACGTGAACCTCTTCGTCGAGCGCGACGGCCGGGTGCCGGCCGCCGTGGTGCTGCGCAAGACCGGCCTGAAGGAGGGGCTGGTGGGCAACGCCACCGGCGTGGAGCGGGTCGATCGGCCCGAGCTCGCGGCCCTCGCCATCGCGGCTGCCCGGGTGCTCCGGCTCGATGGGCCGCTCGACGTGGATCTCCGCCTCGGGCTCGACGGCGCGCCGGCCGTGCTCGAGCTCAACGCCCGGCTCGGGGCCAACGTACTGACCGCGCGCGAGGTGCTCGACGCCCTCGACGACGCCTGGAGGAATGGACGATGCGCCTGATCTTCTCGCTGGTGGCCCTGCTCGGCCTCGTCATCCCCGCCGCAGCCGAAGCCACCCCGGCCTCGGCCCTGGCCCACCAGGCGGCCGGTGATCGGCTGCGGGCCCAGGGGCTTTACCAGGAGGCGCTGGCCGAGTACCGGGCCGAGCTGGCCGATGGCGGCCAGTCCGCCGAGACCTGGAAGCGGATCGGCTGGTCGCTCCGCGGGCTGCACCGGAGCCACGAGGCGGCCGAGGCCCTCCGCGAGGCGGCCAGGCTCGATCCGACCGACCGCGAGGCCACCGAGGACCTCGCTGCGCTGGAGCGCGCCCGCGGACTCACCGTGCTCGGCTGGCTCGGCGGCACCGAGCCGGGGACCTCCAGGCAGGCGGTGGAGGGGCAGCTCCGTTACGCCGGGCTCGATCGCCTCGAGCTGCAGGCCGGCGCCGGCTGGTCCGACAGCATCTTCTACGAGTCGGCCAAGGGGTACGCCACCGGCTACTTCTTCTACGCCCCCGGCTCCTACCTGAAGGGCGATCTCTCCCTGCGGCAGTACGCCTACTCCGGCGCCAGCCGGCCCACGCCCGACTCCAACGCCTACGACCTGGTGCCGCGCCTCGAGGTCGAGGTCTCCCACCACGTCGTCCGTGCCCTCCGGGCCGGCCTGGCCTACCAGCTCTTCACGCCCAGCTTCTTCTACGACCCACAGACCACCACCGTGAACCACAAGGTGACCGTCGAGCTGGAGGTCCTGCTCGGGGCCGGGGTCACCCTCACCGGCATGGCGGCGGTGCTCTCCGATCCGGATCCGGCCCGGACCACCATCAAGGGGCGCCCGGTGCCAGGGGCTCCGGCCGGGACGGTTTGCACCCCAGGTGCCCCGTCGCCGGATTGCGCCGCCAGCACCGCCGTCGTCAAGCGGCGGGAGCTGCTGGTGGGCGGCGGCGGGACCTGGCGGACCGCGCCCTTCACGGCCAGCCTGCGGATCATCCCCAACCGCGACCTCGACTCCAGCTACGCCTGGTCGATCCTCTCAGGCCTGGAGCTCCGGCCCGTGGAGCGGCTCTCCCTCGACCTGCAGTGGACGTTCGACCGCTACTCCTCGGTTTCGGGCCCCACCTTCGCCGGCAAGAATGGCAACATCCTCTGGATGCGCGCCCGCTGCCAGCTCACGCCCGGGCTGGCGCTCGGTGGAGGCTTCAAGTACGTCAACAACCCGGGACCCGCCAGCACCAGCCCGACCGCAGGCACCCGGTCCGCGGCCACGCTGCTGCTCGACGTGGAGTGGCGGACCGGGCTGCTTCACTAGTGCCGCGACGAGGATCGATCACGTGATCAGACGACCGTTCGCCGCGACCTGGGCAGCCCTGCTCCTCGCCGCCACCCCGGCGTCCGGGGTGGCGCAGCGAGGCGCGCCGGGGGGGCAGGTCTCGGTGCCCTCGCCCCCGCCGGAGAACGGCTCGCCGGGCGCCACGATCGGGGGGCTCCGCCGCTACGGGCAGACGCTCACCCGGGCGCGCCGCTTCGAGGAGGCGATCCGCGCCTACCAGCGGCTCCTGGCGCTGGCCCCGGGCGACGCCGAGGCGCTCGGACGGCTCGGACAGCTCGAGGCCTGGCTCGGCCACTACGACGAGGCGATCGTCCACTACCGCGAGGCGCTGGCGGGCCGGCCGGCAGACCCGGCGCTGCAGAGCGATCTCGCCGACACGCTGGCGTGGGCCAAGCGGCTCGACGAGGCGGAGCGGCTCTACGACGAGGTCCTGGCCAGGCGGCCCGACTACCACGAGGCGCTCAAGGGGCTGGCCCGGGTGCGCCTGCTGCGGGGTGACGCCGCCGGCGCGGCCCCGGTGCTGGAGCGGGCGCTCCGGCGTTACCCCCGTGACGTCGACCTCTACCGCGATCAGGCCAGGCTCCTCTCGCAGCAGGGGGAGCTGGACGGGGCGCTCGCGGCCATCCGGGTGGCCCTCCGGATCGCCCCGGGCGACCTCGAGGCGCGCCGGTTGCTGGCCGAGACCCAGGAGCGGCGCAGGGACTGGCCGGCCGCCATCGAGGCCTGGTCGGACGTGACCCGGCTCGACCCGGAGTCGGCCTCGGCCCACGTGGCGCTGGGGCGCGCCTACCTGGCCCAGGGGCGGCTCGCGGCGGCCAGGGAGCATGCCGTGCTGGCCCAGCGCATGAGCCCGAGCGACGAGGGGGCCAGGCAGCTCGAGACGGCGCTCGACCGGGAGGGCGCGCTCTCGCCGCTGCGCGGGACCGCCCAGTGGGCCGAGCTGCTGGTGCACGCTGCCCTGCTGCCCCTGCTCCTGCTGGTCTCGAAGCGGGTTCGTCATTCGCTGCGCCGGCGGCCGCTGGAGCACCTCCTCGCCGTCTGGCTGGTGCCGGTCGCCATCGTCCTGAACCTGGCCACCTTCCTGCTGGCGCCGGTGCTGGCTCGCTGGACCGACCCGCGCATCTTCGAGGCCGGGACCGAGGTGCTGATCATCGCCGGGCTGGCGGTGACGCTGCTGGCCGTGCTGCGACACGAGCCGAACCTGCCCGAGTTCGCTGGCCAAGTGGTGCTGGCCATCGGCGCCCACCCCGACGACATCGAGCTCGGCTGCGCCGGCTTCATCCTCAAGCTCAAAGCGAGCGGCGCCCGGGTCCACGGCCTCACCCTGACCCGCGGCGAGCGGGGCACCGACCGGCCGGAGGCGCGGCCCGAGGAGGGCGCCCGGGCCGCCCGCTTCCTCGGCCTCGACGGGCTCACGGTCCTCGACCTGCCGGACGCCGGGCTGCAGGGCCGGATCGGGGAGGTGAAGGCGGCCATCGAGGCCAGGGTGAAGGAGCTGCGCCCCAGCATCGTGCTCACCCACAGCGACGGGGACGTCCACGGCGACCACCGGGCCGTCCACACCGCCACCCGCGAGGCGGCCCGTGGCGTGCCCACCGTGCTCTGCTACGAGGACGTCTCCACCACCGAGCACTTCCAGCCAAACCTGTTCGTGGACATCAGCCACTATCTCGACGACCATCTGCGCGCCTGCGCCCTGCACGCCACGCAGGCCCACCGGACCTACATGAAGCCCGACGTGATCAAGGGGCGGGCCGCTCACCGAGGCCTCCAGGGCGGCGCCCAGTACGCGCTGGCCTACCGCTCCCTGGTGCTGGTCAGGTGACATGACCGCCCTGCAGGCCCTCTTCTGGGCTTTCGGCCTGACCGTCTTCGTCCTCGGGCTGCAAGGCGCGCTCTACTTCCCCCTCACGGTCGCCTACGAGTGGTGGAAGTGGCGGACCCTGCGGCGGCTGCCGCGGTACGCTGGCCGGGTCAGCGTGGTGGTGCCGGCCTACAACGAGGCCCGCACCATCTTGGTGAGCGTGGAGACGCTGCTGGAGTCGAGCTGGCCCGACCTCGAGGTGATCGTGGTCGACGACGGCTCCAGCGACGGGACCGCCGGCCAGGTGCAGGCGCTGGCCGAGGCCGGGCGCATCCGGCTCATTCGCCAGGCCAACGCCGGCAAGGCGCGCGCCCTCAACGCCGGCATCGCCGCGGCCTCCGGCGAGGTGGTGGTCTACACCGACGCCGACAGCCTGTTCCTCAGGGACACGGTGGCCCAGCTGGTCCGCTGGTTCGCCGACCCGTCGATCGACGCCGTCTGCGGCAACGACGCCCCGCTGCGGGCCGGCACGGCGCTGCAGCGGCTGCTGGTGATCACCACGCACATCGGCACCGGCTACGTCCGGCGCGCGCTCTCCGTGATCCGCTGCCTCCCCATCATCTCCGGCAACCTCGGTGCGGTCCGGCGGCGCGTGCTCGAGGAGCTGGGCGGCTTCGAGCCGATCTGGGGCGAGGACCTGGAGTTCACCTGGCGGCTCCAGCTGGCCGGCAAGCGGGTCGTCTTCGACCCCGAGCCGATGGTGCTGGCCGACTGCCCGGCCGACTTCGCGGGGCTCTGGCGCCAGCGGGTCCGCTGGGTCCGCTCCTACCTCAAGATCGCGCGCCGCTACCGGGGGCGCTTCCTGGCCCGCGACGCCTGGCCCTTCTCGCTCTACCTGCCGGTGAACTTCGCCAACATGGCGCTGGTGCCGCTGCTTCAAACCGGGCTGCTGCTGGCGCTGCCCTGGTCGCTGGCGCGAGGGTGGCTGGTCCTCGGCGGGCCGGTCGAGGTGGCCGCCTGGCTCGGGCTGTTCTTCTTTTTCGCCGTGGCGGTCTACGCCACCCTGCTCGACCGGGAGGTGCGCGACCTCGCCTACCTCCCCTTCGGCCTCCTCATCCTGCCGGTGTCGTACTTTCTCAACGCGGTCGTCATCTACTCATGGTGGAAAGAGATGAATCGAGCCGAGGAGAAGTGGGAGAAGCTGGGGCGCCTCGAGGCCCCGGCCAGCGGCTGGCGGCGCCACGCCGGTCCGCTGGCGGCGCTCCTGGTCATGGCCGGGATGGTGGCGGGGGCGGTGGCGCTGCTGCGGCCGGCCCCGGCGCCGGTGACCGCCGCCGGGGGAGGTCCGGCCAGCTGGGCCGGCAGCGCAGTGGCGCGCCCGGTCTTCTCGCTCGGGCTCTCCACCCACTTCAACCCTTACGGTGAGTGGCGCGACGCCATCCGCAGCGTGCTCGATCGCCCGCTGGTGGGGCTGGGCAAGGTGGTGGGGGTGGAGGCCGGCCGGACCGATTGGGCCTACTTCCGCTGGGAGGGCCAGGAGGCCCGCTGGTCGAACCACCAGAAGGGATCGCCCGAGGACCTGCTCACCAGCGCGGCCACCGCCTTCCGGGCCCACGGGTTCCAGGTGGCGGCCTTCGTGGACCTCTACGCGCCCACCTGGATCGCCACCCACCCGGGGTCGGCGGCCGTGCTGGCCGACGGCACCTCGCACCCGGAGCAGGTGAGCCTGGCGGAGCTGGCGCACGGCGAGTTCGGCGTCCTGGTGGTCCGCATGGTCGAGGAGATCGCGCGGACGCAGCCGGTCGACGCCATCGACCTCACCGAGGCGGCCTACCGGCAGACCTCCTTCGGCCCGGCCGACCTCGCCTCCTTCCGGACCTTCAGCGGGAAGGCCGACTGGCCTCGCGACTGGCGGGGCCGGCCCGACATCGAGCACCCGTCGGTCTGGGCCTGGAAGTCGGCGCTGATGGAGCGGTTCGTCCAGCGCGCCTCCGAGGCGGCACATCGGCACGGCAAGCAGCTCTGGATGGACGTGGCGGCCAGCTGGAAGGACCTCACCCGGGACGGCCGTGATCACGGCCACCACTACGCGCTGCTGCTCCGGCACGCCGACCGGCTGGTGGTCTGGAACTACCGCGCGCTGGAGGGGCTGCCCACCTCGGCCTCGGGTGACCTGGCCCGCCGGCTGGTGGCCACGCTCCCGGCCGGCCGCTGGTCGATGTCGGTGGGGCTCTGGGGAGCTGACGGGAAGGCGATGTCGCCCGCCGAGCTGGGTGAGACGCTCGCGGCGGCGCGGGACGGCGGGGCTCGCGACCTCTGGGTCACGCCCAACGACCAGCTCACCGACGCCCACTGGAGCGCCCTGGTGCGTGCCTGGCTGGCGCCGGCGCCGCGCTGACCGGCGGCCGCGCCCCTACAGCGCCCGCCAGAGCAGCCCGGCCGCCACCGTGAACTGGAAGACCGCGAAGCCGCGCACCAGCGCCGGGCCGGCCACCCGCCGGGCCACCCGGGCCCCGAGCGCGCCGCCCACGAGGAAGCCGCCCGCCACGCAGCCGATCACCAGCCAGGGCAGCCCGCCGCGGGCGCCGGAGTAGACCAGCACACCGGGCAGGCCGACCGGGGGCAGCATCACCGCCAGGCTGGTCCCCTGCGCCTCGTGCTGCTGGAGCCCGAGCACCGCCACCAGCAGCGGGATCATCAGCACCGCGCCGCCGATGCCGAGCAGCCCGGAGGCGATTCCGCCGGCGGCGCCAATCCAGAGGGCGTGCAGCCAGGCCAGCCGCGCCGGGCCGGCCACCTCGGCCTCCGGGGCGGCGCGCCGCGAGCGCCCCGCCGCCCGCCAGTTGCGGAGCGCCAGCGCCACCAGGAAGGCCACGAAGCCGAGCCGCAGCGGCCGCTCGGGCACGGCCGTGGCCCCCAACGAGCCGAGCCAGACCCCGAGCAGGAAGCCGGCGACGAGCGGCCCCACCAGCCGCCAGCGGACCCGCCCGGCGCGGTGGTACTCGACCACCGCCGCCAGCCCGACCGGCAGCAGCAGGATGGCCAGGGTCATCCCCTGCGCGTCGTGCTGTCCGAGGCCGAGCAGCAGCGCCAGCAGCGGCACCAGCACCACGCCGCCGCCGATCCCGAAGACGCCGGAGAGCACCCCGGCCACCAGGCCGGAGAGGGTCGAGAGCAGCCAGGTCATCAGGCGTGACCCAGGACGCCGAGGATCTCGGCGGCGCTGGCGAAGCGCGCCTCCGGGTCCTTGGCGAGGCAGCGCTCGGCCACGGCGGCCAGCGTCGGGTCGACCCCGGGGTTGAGCTCGTGGAGCGACCTCGGCGGGTCGTAGAGGATCTGCTGCCAGAGCGTGGCCGGGTCACTGGCGGTGAAGGGCGGTGCGGCGCTGAGCAGCTCGAAGAGGATGACGCCGAAGCTGTAGAGGTCGCTGCGCGCGTCGACGAGGTGTCCCTGCGCCTGCTCCGGCGACATGTAGCGGTAGGTGCCGACCACCCGCCCGGTGCCGGTGAGCGGCTCGGCCCCGTCGTCGTCGCGCTTGACGAGGCCGAAGTCCATGAGGCGCGCGGTGCGGTGGTCGTCGACCATGATGTTGGAGGGCTTGAGGTCGCGGTGCACAAGCTCGTGGCGGTGGATGTAGTCGAGCCCGGCCAGCACCTGGCGCAGCGCCCCGGTGAGCCGCACCAGGCGGCGCGGCCGGTTGAGCGCCAGCGCCACCCCGGTGGTGAGCGGCGGGCGTGGGGCGGGGCGGACCCCGCTGAGCGGCTCGGCGGGCAGCGGCGGGTGGATGGCGTCGGGGGCGGTCTCCGGCTCCTCCATCATGGTGGCCAGGGCGCGGATGGCGTCGGCCCCCAGCTCGCTGGCGTCGGCAGCGGCCAGGCTGCCCGAGACCGAGACGAGCGAGGCCTCGCTGCTCGGCTGCAGCGCCGCGCGCGAGTCATCGAAGGCCGGCGAGAGGAAGGCCCTGAGGTCGAGTCCTTCGACCAGCTCCATGGCCAGGTAGGAGTAGCCGTCGTTGGCGCCGGCCTCGTAGACCCGGACCACGTTGGGGTGGTCGAGCCGCTGCAGCACCTCGAACTCGCGCGCCAGCCGCCGCGCCGCCCGCGGGTCGACCACCGGCGCCGGGCCGAGCAGCTTGAGCGCCGCCAGCCGGTGGGTGGTCCGGTGGCGAGTCTTGTAGACCACCCCCACGCCTCCCCGGCCGATGACCGAGAGGATCTCCCACGGGCCGATGAAGTGAGGGACCACCGCGGGAGCATAGAAACGGCTCGCTCCTCCGGTCAAACTGCCAGTGACGACCGCGGGCCCCCGGAGATGCCCGGGGCCCGCTCCGGGCGGCCCGGGCGGCGCGCCGCCGTGCTATAGAGCGCCGGTGCCGGGAGCTTCCGACACCGCCGAGCTGCTCGCCCGCGTCCGCGCCAGGCCGCTGCCCCGCCACGTCGCCATCATCATGGACGGGAACGGCCGCTGGGCGCAGGCCCGCGGCCTGCCGCGCGTGGCCGGCCATCGGCAGGGCGCGGCGGCCGTCCGCAGCGTGACCCGCGCCGCTCGCCGGCTCGGGCTCGAGGCCCTCACCCTCTACGCCTTCTCCATCCAGAACTGGTCGCGCCCCACCGACGAGGTCGAGGCGCTCATGCTCCTGCTGGTCGAGTTCCTCGAGAAGGAGCAGCAGGAGTTGCTGACCAACGGCATCCGGCTCAACGCCATCGGCGACCTGGCCCGGCTGCCGGGTCAGGTGGCGGAGCGGCTGGCGGCGGTCCGCGCTGCCACCGCGGGCGGGCAGGGGATGACGCTCACCCTGGCGCTCTCCTACGGCGGGCGCGAGGAGTTGGTCCACGCCGCGCAGGTGGCGGCGGCGAGCGGCCGGCCCATCGACGAGGCGGCGCTGGCGGCGGGGCTCTGGACCGCCGGGCTCCCCGAGCTCGACCTGCTGGTGCGGACCAGCGGCGAGCGGCGCATCTCCAACTTCCTGCTCTGGCAGGCCGCCTACGCCGAGCTCTACTTCACCGACACCCACTGGCCGGCCTTCGACGAGCGCGAGCTGCTCACCGCGGTGGCCGACTTCCAGGCCCGCGAGCGCCGCTTCGGCCTCACCGCCGAGCAGGTCGCCGCCCACGAAGGTGGCGGATGAAGTCCTTCGACGCAGGCAACCGGCGCAACCTCCTCGAGCGGGCCATCTCGGCGGTGGTGCTGCTCCCGGTCGCCGTCTGGCTCACCTGGCTGGGCGGCTGGCCCTTCGCCGCGCTGGTGGCGGTGGCGGCCGGGCTCTGCGCCGTCGAGCTGCTGCTCATGTCGGCGCCGCTGCGGCTGGCCGAGTGGTTCGGCGTGGCGGTGGCCGCCGCCATCCCGCTGCTGGCGGCGCTGCACCGGGGGGAGACCCTGCTCCCGAGCTGGGCGCCGCTGGGGCTCGCCTTCGCCACGCTGGGGCTGCTGGTGATCCTGCTCTTCACCCACGTCGAGCAGGGCGAGGTCCCGGTCCGCGCCGGGCGGGTGGCGCTGGCCTGGCTCTACTGCGGCCTGCTCGCCTCCACGCTGGTCGGACTGCGGGTGCACGGCGGCACCGCCTGGGTGGTGCTGGCCTTCGTGGTCACCTGGGCCAATGACACCTTCGCCTACTTCGCCGGGATGCTCTTCGGCAAGCACCCGATCTACGCCAGGGTGAGCCCCAAGAAGACTTGGGAGGGGTTCGCCGGCGGCGCGGCCGGCAGCGTGGTCGGGGCGCTGGTGTTGCGCTCCAGCATGCTGCCCGAGCTGCCGCTGGGCCACGCGGTGCTGCTCGGCGCCGGCGCCGCGGCGCTCGGCCCGCTCGGCGA
>JANYBC010000177.1 GCA_025360965.1 Anaeromyxobacter sp.
CTGGAGCCGCTGGGGCGCGAGGGCTGGAAGCTCCTGGCCTGCGTGGCGCGCGGGCGCTGACCGGCGCCGCCCGGACGGACGCACGGGGGGAACTTGGGTATGGTGAAGACGCTGCACGGGTCGGAGCCTGATGGCCTGCGAGCGGTGCCGGCGGGGGGGAGCGGCGTGGGCATGGTCAGGGGCAGCAGCGGCACCGACCTCACCGTGGTGGTCATCGGCCTGAACGCGGCCGCCACGCTGGAGGCCTGCCTGGGGTCGGTCCACCGGGCCATCGGGATCCTGGGCCAGGCGGTCCGCGTCATCTACGTGGACGGCGGCTCGAAGGACGGCAGCCCGGCGCTCGCGCGGGCGCACGGCACCGAGGTGATCGAGCTTTGCACCGACCGGCCCACCGCGGCCCGCGGCCGCAACGCCGGCTGGCGTGCCGCCGCCACGCCGCTGGTGCAGTTCGTCGACTCCGACACCGTCCTCGAGCCGGACTGGCTCAGCCGCGGCGTGGCCGCCATCCAGGCCGGGGAGCGGATCGCGGCCCTCTTCGGCCAGCTGCACGAGGCCAACCCGACCGGCAGCCTCTACAACGAGGTCTGCGGCCTCGACTGGTACATCCCCCCCGGCGACTGGCGGATGTGCGGCGGGAACGCGCTCTTCCGCCTCGAGGCCCTGCAGGCGGTGGACGGCTCGGACGAGGCGCTGGTCGCCGGCGAGGAGGCCGACCTCTGCTGGCGGCTGCGGCGGCTGGGCTGGAGGATCGTCTGCGTGGACGGCCTGATGGCTCACCACGATCTCGGCATGACCGGGTTCCCCGCCTACTGGAAGCGGGCCGAGCGGAGCGGCTACGCCTACGCCGAGATCGGGCTGCGCTTCGCCCGGACCGACGACCCCATGTGGCGCCGGGAGCTGATCCGGAACCTGGTGGTCCCACCGGCGCTCCTGGGGCTCGCCGCCCTGGCGTTCGTGCTGGCCGGGCCAGCCGGCCTGCTGGCCCTCTTCGCCCTCGCCGCGCTCTGGCTGCTCCGGAAGGTCCAGACCTCGCGCCAGCGGATCCCTGGCCTCAGGCTGCGGGTCCTCTACGCGGTCCACCTGGCCCTGGTCCGCCTGCCGCTCTTCGTCGGCGCCGTGCGGTACCTGGTGAGCAGGCGCGGCGCTGGCCGCAAGGGAGGGTGAGCGCGTGCCCGGGATCTATGGCTTCGTCTCCGGACGGCCGCTGCCCGACCCAGCGGCGCTGGCGCGGGCCATGGGCTCGCTGCTGGCGGCGCACCCCGACCAGCGCTCCAGCGCCGTGGTTGCTCCGCGCTGGGCCCTCGGCGCCACCTGGATTCCCGGCCTCCAGCCGGATCCCGAGCCGGCCTCGCTCGACGGCGGCCTGACCTGGTCGGCCGTGGCCGGGGAGGCCTACCCGTCCGGCGACGCGGTCACCGTCCCCCCCTTCCCCGTCCGCCCGCTCCTGCTCGAGGCCCTCGCCGCCGGCCAGCCGGCGCGGCTGGCGGCGGTCAACGGCCAGTTCGCCGGCGCGGTGGTCGACCGTGACGCCGCCACGGTCTCGCTGGCCTGCGACCGCTACGCGCTCCACCCGATCTACTGGGTGAGCCGGGACGGGCTCTTCGCCTTCGCCTCGGAGGCCAAGGCCCTGCTGGCGATCCCGGGGGTCGGCCGCGAGCTCGATCCCGAAGGGCTGGCGGCCTTCCTGCTGCTGGGGGAGCACTTCGCCGACACCACCCTGCTGGCCGGCGTGCGTGCCGCGCCGGCGGCCTCCCTGCTCCGCTCCTCGGGCGGTTCACCGGACATCGAGACCTGGTGGCGGGTCCGCTACCCGGCCACGCTCGAGCCGCAGGAGCAGGAGGAGGCGGCCCGCGAGGCGGGGCGGCGCTTCCGCCGGGCCGTCGACCGGCAGACCGCCGGGCCGGAGCGGATCGCCGTCCCGCTCTCGGGCGGCCTCGACTCGCGCATCTGCCTGGCCGCGGTCCCCGAGCCGCGCCGCCCGTCGGTCACCGCCTTCACCTGGGGTGACCCCGGCTGCCTGGATCGGGTCTTCGGCCGGGCCACGGCGCTGCGCTGCGGCGTCCGGCACGTCGATCTCGACTACCGGTACGAGCAGCTGATCGCCGGGGCGGCGCGTGGCGCCTGGATCACCGACGGCCTGGCCGGCGCCACCGACTTCCACATCCTCTCCTACGTCGACGACCTGGCCGCCGAGGGGGGCGTGGTCCTGAACGGCTTCGCCGGTGACGCGCTGCTGGGAGGGAACTTCCACTGGCGCCAGGTGCGGGGGCTCCCCCTCGAGCAGCTGGCCGAGGTGACGTTCCAGAAGCGCAACGACGCCCTGCCGCTGGCGGAGGCGGCGCGCTGCCTGCGCGGACCGGCGCGCCAGGCCGCCGGAGAGCTCCCCGCCGCCTTCCTGGCCGCGTTGCTGGCACGCCGGCAGGAGGACCTGCTCGGGACGCTCGACGCCTTCCTGCTCGACTCGCGGGTTCGTCGCTGGACCAGCTTCGGCACCCAGCTGCTGCGCACGCGGCTGGTCTCGCGGGCCCCCTTCTACGACAACGACTTCTTCGACCTGGTGGCGCAGGTGCCGCCGGACTGGCGCACCGACCACGGCTTCTACCGCCGGGTCCTGCTCCACGCCTTCCCCGAGGTGGCCCGGGTCGGCTGGCAGACCACCGGCTTCCCGGCCTCCTGGCCGCCCCAGCTGATGCGCCCGCTGGGGGTGCTGGCCCGCCGGGGCCTGGGGCTGGTGGAGCGGCTCAGCGGCGGGGCGGTGCGCAGCCCGTTCCCGGTGGCGCGCCTGGCCAGGGCCTTTCGCGGGCCGCTGTCGGCGCGGATCGGCTCCGACCTCTTCGATGGCCCCTCGCCGCACTGGGAGGTCTTCGATCGGGCGGAGGGCGAGCGGGCCTGGCGGGAGCTGCAGGGCGGCGCCGACGGGCGGGCCAAGCTGGTCGGCGTGCTCCTCAGCCTCCGGCACTTCCTGGTCCAGGCCGGTGGAGCGCCCCCGCCGGCGGGCCTCGCGGCCGCCGCGGTGACGGTCGTCGAGGCCGGGTCCGGCCAGGGCTAGCGGGACTCGAAGGCGCCGAGGTCGTAGGCGGCGCCCTTGGGGCGGGCGGCGCGGAGGAAGTCCTGGGGGACGTCGGGGCGCGCGGTGCCGGCGTCGACGGCCACCGAGGCCGCGGTCAGGGAGAAGTCTCCGGCGGCCGGATTG
>JANYBC010000193.1 GCA_025360965.1 Anaeromyxobacter sp.
CATCTCCTTCACCGAGTTCAGCTACATGCTGGTCCAGTCCTACGACTTCTGGCACCTCTGGAAGTCGGACCGCTGCGAGCTGCAGATGGGCGGCTCCGATCAGTGGGGCAACATCACCGCCGGCGCCGAGCTGATCTCGCGCAAGGAGGGGAAGGGCGTCCACGGCCTGGTGGTGCCGCTGCTCACCACCTCCTCGGGCGCCAAGTTCGGCAAGACCGAGGAGGGGGCGGTCTGGCTCGACCCGCAGAAGACCACCCCCTACAAGTTCTTCCAGTTCTGGCTCAACACCGAGGACGCCGACGTCGGCAAGGTCCTCAAGTTCTTCTCCTTCCGGCCGCTGCCCGAGCTCGAGGCGCTGCTGGTGAGCCAAGCGGCCGACCCGGGCAAGCGGGCGGCGCAGCGGGCGCTGGCCGAGGAGATGACGGCGCGGGTCCACGGCGAGGCGACGCTGCAGGGGGTGCTGGCGGCCAGCCGCCTGCTCTTCGGCGGCACCGACCTCAAGGCCGCCGGCGCCGAAGTCTTCGAGGTGCTGCGGCGGGAGATCCCGGCCGCCGAGCTGCCGCGCGCCGAGCTTGGTGCGCTGGCCGCCGCCGACGCGCTGGTCAAGGCCGGGCTGGCCTCCTCGCGCGGCGACGCCAAGCGCGGCATCCAGGGCAAGGGCTTCTCCATGAACGGGGCGCCGCTGACCGACGCCGAGCAGAAGCTCGCGGAGGGTGACCTGCTGGCCGGCCGCTACGTCCTGCTGCAGAAGGGGAAGCGCAACTACGCCCTGCTGGTGGTCGGGTAGCCGCGGCAGGCCGGCTCCCCGCGGTCGCCGCGCCTCAGCTCTCCTCCAGCAGCTCCTGCACCCGCTCGATCGACCTCGCCTTGCCGGTGGCGTCGTCGAGGTCGACGATGGCACCCTGCAGGTGGACCTCGCGCCTGGCCGGCTCGAAGGCCATGGGGCGCTGGGTGGTGAAGCGCTCCAGCACCAGCTCCTTGCGCACGCCGATGATCGAGTCCCACGGCCCGCACATGCCGACGTCGGTGATGAAGGCGGTCCCGCCCGGCAGCACACGCTGGTCGGCGGTCTGCACGTGGGTGTGGGTGCCGAGCACCGCCGAGACCTTGCCGTCGAGGAACCAGCCCATGGCGTTCTTCTCGCTGGTGGCCTCGCAGTGCATGTCGACGAGGATGCAGGTGCAGCCCTCCTTGCGGAGCGCCGCCACCTCCTCCAGGGCCACGCGGAACGGGTCGTCGAGGGTCTTCATGAAGACCCGCCCCTCCAGGTTGACGACACCGAGCCTGCGTCCGTCCGGCGTGGTGGCGATGCCGCGCCCCTTGCCCGGCGCGCCAGGGGGGTAGTTGGCCGGGCGCAGCAGGCGGCTGCCCGGCCTGTCGAGGTAGGGGCCGATCTCGCGCTTCGACCAGATGTGGTTGCCGCTGGTGAGCAGGTTCACCTCCGCCGCCAGCAGCTCGTCGGCCAGCTCGGGGGTGACGCCGACACCGCCGGCGGCGTTCTCGG
This sequence comes from Anaeromyxobacter sp., assembly GCA_025360965.1. Taxonomy (GTDB): domain Bacteria; phylum Myxococcota; class Myxococcia; order Myxococcales; family Anaeromyxobacteraceae; genus JADKCZ01. The sequence continues at coordinate 1,505 of JANYBC010000193.1, forward strand.
CGTTGGCCACCACCAGGTCGAGGCCGTGGCGAGAGATGAGGCGCGGCACCAGCCGCTGCACCGCCTGCCGGCCGGGCTTGCCGAAGACATCGCCGAGGAAGAGGACCTTCACGGGATCACCTTGCGAGGGAAGAGGAGAGTCTCACGCTCGGTCACGATGGCGTCGAGCGGGACGTCGTGCGGCTCCCGGGGGAGCTCATCGCACAACTGGAGCTGGTAGGCCACGCCGACCAGGAAGGCGCCGCGCACCTGCCTGAGCGTCACGTCGTAGTGGCCGCCGCCGCGACCGAGCCGGAAGCCGTCGCGGGAGAAGCCAACGCCGGGGATGATGAAGCACTGGATCTCGGAGAGCGCCACCGGGTGGGCCCCGGGCGGTGGCTCGCCGGCGCCGAAGGTGCCGCGCACCAGCTCGGAGGGGTCGCAGGCGGCGAACTCGAGGAGCCGCTCGCCCGGCACCCCGCGCGGGAAGGCGACCCGGGCGCCGCGGGCCAGCAGGGCGCGGGCCAGCAGGGTGGCGTCGACCTCGGCGCCGAGCGGGGCATGGAGCCCGACGGTGGCGGCGGTGGAGAACGGTTCCAGCCCGGCCAGCCGCGCGGCGATCGAGGCCGACCGGGCCTGGCGCTCCTCGGGGGTGAGCCGGGCGCGAGCGGCGATCAGCTCGGCGCGGAGCGCCCGCTTGCGGGACTTGAGGTCGGAGGGCATGGGGCGGCGCATCCTACGCCAGCAGCGCGAAAAAAAGCCCCCCGCGTGGGCCGTGTGCTTCGGTTGCTTGGACCTCTGTCTCCAGAGGTGGGGCTCCCGTGTGCAGGACCAGCGCCGTAGGCTTCTCCCTCTGCTGCAGTGGGAGCTTGCACATGGCGCCAGCCAGGAACCCATCTTCACTACAAGTCGGCCCAAACGACACGAGGCCAATCACGAACCCGGCAGGGGGCAAGGCGATGCTGGCTGTAAAAGAGCGCAAGCTACCATTTTCACGGAGCTTTTTCTATATGAGCCATCCTAGGCCTCCGCCCCGAACCTGTCAAGCACGGGCCTGCCGCAGAGAGGTAGAATCGCGGAATGACGGCCCTTCTTCGACTCCTGCTGCTGCCGTTGCTCCTGGGCGGCGCGGCCAGGGCCAACCCCACTCTCGACGGAGAGTACGACTCCCCGATCGGGCGGGTCCGCATCGAAGGGGACGGGACCACCTTCCGGGCCACGCTGCTGATCCCGGCCGGCCCCTGCAAGTTCACGAAAGGTGAACAGGTGCTCCGGGCCACGCTGCTCGACGACTCGCTGGCCGGCGAGGTCCGGCTCTGCCAGACCGGCTGCGACGCCGCCGAGGCCTGGGCCAGGGGCGTGCTGCTGGTCGCCCCCACCAGACTCTCCGGCGCGGTCCACGTGGCCGCCGGCTGCCGGGCGCACATCGGCAGGAACGGCGGGCTGGCCTTCACCCGCGCCGCTCCGGCCAGGGTGGCCGGGGGCGCCGCGCCCAGGGCCAGGCCTGCTGCTGCGCCACCGCCGCCGGCCGCCAGCGCCACCGAGCGGGCCCGCGCCGCGCTGCGCGACGGGGCGGCCTGGCTCGGCGAGGGGAACTTCGAGAAGGCCCGCTCCCGCTTCGAGGAGGCGGTGACGCTCGACCCGCGGCTGCCCGAGGCCTACAACGGCGTCGGCGTGACCTGGCGGATGCGCAGCAACTTCCCGGTGGCGCTGGCCTGGTACAAGAAGGCCCTGGCCGTCGACCCCGACTTTGGCGACGCCTATTACAACATGGCCTGCGTCTACGCCCTCACCGGCCAGCCCGCCCTGGCGCTCCGCTACCTGCAGATTGCCGCGGTCAACGGCTACGCCACCGCCGAGGGGATCGGCGAGGACCCCGACCTCGCCAGCCTGCGCGAGCTCAAGGCCTACCAGGCGCTGGTCAGCGCCCGGATGTGAACCGTGCCACGACACGTCACCGTGCACGGGGCGGGGGGGTGATGGGGATCCTCTTCGCCGGCTACGAGCTGGGAGCCCTCCTCGGCAAGGGGGGCATGGCCGAGGTCTACCGGGCCACGGCGCTGACCGGCCCGCGCACCGGGCAGCAGGTGGCGGTCAAGCAGCTCAAGGCCGAGCTGGCGAGGGATCCCGAGTACGTCGAGCTCTTCCGCCAGGAGGCGCTCGTCACCAGGCGGCTCCACCACCCGGCGGTCATCGACGTCTTCGACGCCGGGGTCGAGGAGGGGCGCCCCTACCTGGCCATGGACCTGATCGAGGGGCAGAACCTGCGCCAGGTCCTCTCCCAGTGCGCGCGGCGGGGCATCCTGCTCCCGGTGGCCTTCGGGGCCTACCTCGCCCACCAGCTGGCGCTGGCGCTGGATCACGCCCACGCCGGGGTCGATCGCGAGGGCCGGCCGCTCGGCATCGTCCACTGCGACGTCTCCCCCTCCAACGTCTTCATCTCCCGCCTCGGCGAGGTGAAGCTGGGCGACTTCGGCGTGGCCCTGACACCGGGCGCCTCCAAGGGGGCGCGGCAGGGAGCCTTCGGCAAGATCCACTACCTGTCACCCGAGCAGCTCCGCGGCGGGGAGCTCACGCCGCGCACCGACCTCTTCGCGCTCGGCGCCGTCCTCTTCGAGCTGCTCACCAACCAGCGGGCCTTCCCGGGGACCACCGTCGACGAGGTCGGGCAGCGGATCCTGGCCGGCCAGCTCCGGGCGCCGTCGGAGGTGCGGCCGGAGGTCGGGCTCGAGCTCGACGCCTTGACGCTCCACTGTCTCGCCTCCGACCCGGCCGATCGCTGGGAGAGCGCCGCCGCCTTCGCCGGCGCCATCGAGGCCCGCTACGACAGCGCCGTGGGGACGCCGCTGGCGATCGCGGCGGTGGTGCGCGGGCTCTCCGGCTAGCGCGACGCGGGGGTGGGCCGAAGGCCGGCTACTTCGACGGGGCGCGCCGGGACCGCTTCCGGGGACCGCGGGAGATGCGCGTCACCGCGCGGCCCGTGACCCCGAAGGCGGCGAGGAAGTCGCGCACCACCGCGGCGCTGAGCCGCTTGACCGCCGCGGGCGAGAGGTCGCGCGCCGGGAGCCGTGCGCCGGCCATGGTGCCGTGGCCGCCGGCCGAGCCGCCGCGGGGCTCGATGACCTCGCGGATCAGCTTGCCGGCGTTGGCGCGGCGGTCGGTGGTGCGGACCGAGTAGTAGAGATCGCCCTCGAAGGTGCCGAAGGCCAGCGACCAGCGCGTCCCCTCGAGGTAGAGGAACCGCTCCGCCACCTCGGCCACCATGTCCGGGGCGTAGAGCGGGCCGAGCGGCAGCACCACGGTGTGGCCGTGGACCTCGGCCTTGTCGATGGCGGTGCGCGAGAGAGCGAAGTACTCGAGCGAGAGGGGCGGGTGCTCGATCTGCCCCATGGCGTCCTTGTCGACGCGCGGGAAGAGCCAGAGGTAGGCCTCGACGTCCTGAGGCGTGGTGTGGCGGCCGAGGTCGCGGGTGTCGGCCTTGATGCCGTAGAAGAGCGCGGTGGCGATGGCCGGCGGGACCTCGAGCTTGCTGGCCCGCAGGTACTCGACCACCACCGTCGAGGTGGCGCCGATGGGGCCGCCCACGTCGGCCACGGCCGCCAGGCGGGTCTCGGAGCGCACCGGGTGGTGGTCGATGACCACGTCCGGGAAGTGGCGCCTGGGCAGGGAGTGGTTCCCCTGCTCGGGCTGGGTGTCGACCATGCAGATCATGTCGTAGTCGTCGAAGACCACCCGCGAGACCGGCACCACCGGCAGCTTGAGCTCGGCGATGAGGGCCCGGTTCTCGGCGCGCCCGACGATCCCGCCGAAGGCCACCTGGGCCTCGACGCCGGCCAGCTTGCCGAGCAGCCAGGCCAGCGCCACGCCCGAGGCCAGAGAGTCGGGATCCGGGTTGTCGTGGGTCAGCACCAGCGCCCGGCGGTGTCCCTTGGCGAAGGCCACCAGCTTGTCGAGCCTGGCCGCCGCCGAGCCGCCCGAGTGGGGGTGGAGCGACATGCGGTGGGCGCGCACGGTGGCGCGCGGGGGCAGCGCCTCGAGGCGCGCGGAACGGGCGGCGGGTGACTTCATGAGAGCAGGGACCGCAGCACCGAGAGGTTCTCCCGGAAGCGGAGATCGGTCTCGAGGAAGCCGGGGACCTTGGCGAAGCGGGCGTCGTTGACGAGCCGGCGGAACGGGGAGAGGCCGAGCATCCCCTCGCCGATGTGGTCGTGGCGATCGACGCGGGAGCCGAGCCCCTTCTTCGAGTCGTTGAGGTGGAAGGCCTGCACCAGGGGGAGGCCGAGCGTCTCGTCGAGCCGGTCGATGGTGCTGGCGTACCCCTCGTCGCTGGTCAGGTCGTAGCCGGCGGCGAAGAGGTGGCAGGTGTCGACGCAGACCGCGACGCGGCGGCGCTGGGGGGCCGGGATGGCGTCGCGGATGGCGGCCAGCTGCTCGAAGGTGTGGCCGAGGCTTGAGCCCTGGCCGGCGGTGGTCTCGATGAGGAGCTTCACCTTGCCGGGGGCCGCCTCGAGGGCCTGGGTCATCCCCTCGGCGGCCAGCGTGAGCCCCTCTCCCTCGTCGGGGTTGGAGCCGGGGTGGAAGATCAGCGCGAAGAGGCCGAGCTGCTCGCAGCGCCGCAGCTCGTCGGCCAGCCCGTCCCAGCTCTTGCGCCGGATCTCGGCGTCGGCGCCGGCGGCGTTGATGAGGTAGCTGGCGTGGGCGGCGGCCGGGAGGCCGGTCCGCTTCGCCTCGGCGCGGAAGCGGGCGATCTCCTCGGCTTCGAGCGGCTTGGCGGCCCAGCCACGGGCGTTGCGCGTGAAGATCTGCAGGCACTCGGCCCCGTCCTCCTCGGCGCGCGCGAACGCGGTCGAGACGCCACCTGCAATCCCTTCATGTGCGCCGAGGAGCATCGGGGGCGGACCTATACAACAGCCCGGGTCGGTGCCGCCATGATCGCCGACCTCCGACCGGACGAGACCCCGCAGGGGCCCCTCCAAAGGGCCCAACCGGGGTCGCGGAATGCAGTCCAATGCCTCAGCGGACCTGCTTGCGCTCTGCCTCGGCCGCCTCGGCGAAGAACTTCTCGGCGTGGTCGAGCCCGTTTCCGATGGCGTCCATGGTCAGCTCGCGCAACGCCCCTTCGGGCTGCCGCAGCGACTCGTAGTACCGCTGCCGATCGGTGGCGTGGACGATGACCGGCAGGTAGCCGGCCTGGAAGAGGATCATGTTGGAGAAGAGCCGGCCGATCCGCCCCGAGTTGTCGGTGTAGGGGAAGACCTGCATCAGGCCGTGGTGGAGCCGCGCCGCCCGCTGGATGGCGTGGGCGTTGCGGAACTCGGCCGTCTCGGTCCCCTCGAAGACCTTCTGCAGGCCGTTGAGGATCCTGGCCGGCTGGGAGATCTCGTGGAAGTAGCTCCGGTGGAGCGGCATGTCCTTGCGCCACTCCGCGGCGTTGCGCCCCTCGATGCCGGCCGTGAGCAGCTCGTAGAGCTTCTTCAACGTGGTCAGGCTCAGCTTGAGCTTCTTGTTGCGGGCCTCGGCCCGGCAGAAGTCGAGCGCCGCCTTGTGGTTCCGCACGTCGCGCAGCGCCCCCACGAAGGTGGCGTCGGCGATCGGCTGGTTCTCGAGCCCGAGCTCGAGCTCCTGGCTGGTGTAGACGACGCCCTCGAGCGCGTTCTCATGGAAGAGCCATGAGACCTCCCACTTGCGCAGGAAGTCCTCGGCGATGCGCGGGGCTGCACGCATCCGCTCGGCCAGGTCCTCGTGGCGATCGTCGAAATCGACGTAACGGGTCCGCATTCTCTCTTCACCTCAAGCCTGAAAGCCCTCCGAAGGGATCCCCTGTCCCAGCCGGATTGCGCAAGCTATCGAATTAGTTGCGGTTTTTACAGATTTGCCGCAAGGGGTCGGGAATCTAGCCGAAAGGGAGGTGGGAGGTCAATCGGTTTGACCCACAGTGGCCCTCTTGAGGTCCACAACCGCGGTCCAGAGCGGTCTACTCCTGCCGGTTCACCGAATGGCAGCACCCGGTTGGGTCTACCTGCCAAGGCGCGGTATGTCTCTCTCCCAGCCCGGGACTCGCCGCCGACGCGGACGCCCCGTTGACCGAAGGGAGAGAGATGGTCGACCACCGCGGCCAGGGAGCCTGGCGTCATCGCGCGCTCCTCGCCGTCGCTCTCGGCCTGCTCGGGCTGGGGTGCCTGGCCGCCGCCACCACGCAGATGGCCATCGAAGGGAGCTGGCGCGGCCTCTACCTGCTCCGGAGCGAGAGCGGTCGCCCCTTCCTCCTCAAGGACGACCTCCTGCTCGGAGAGCACCCCCAGCTCGTCGGCAGCCTCTCCTTCGCCTGGGCCCGCCGCTTCCTCACCGCGCGCCCGGGCCCCGACGGCGCCGGGCCGACGCTCACGCTGGAGTGGGACGCGCGCGCCGGGGGCGGCCTGGTCCGCAACCGGATGGCCGACGGCACCGAGCTGCTCACCATGTTCGGCCGCTACCGCGACAGCGACGGGAAGCGGCCCCACGGGCTCTTCGTGGGCGGCGCCGTCCCCGAGGTCGCCGCCGACGCCGGTGCGCTCGACCAGAGCGGCATGGCCTACCGCGACGCCCGCGGCTGGTCGCACATCTGGTGCAACGTCAACGAGGGGCTCGAGGACGAGCTCGGCACGAGCTCCTGGCCGCCGGGGCGCTGGCGCTTCCTCGGCAGCCGGGTGGTGATGCAGGAGCCGGGGCGTGTCGCGCTGGAGAGCAACCACGAGCTGGAGCTGGCCGGGGGGCGGCTCCGCATCGATCGCTTCGCCTCGTTCGTGGCCGGCGAGCCATTCTTCAGGCTCACCATCCGCTTCAAGGACCTCGGTCCGGGCCCGGTCAGCTACACCTATCTCTACGGCGACGAGCCCTGGGTGGGCCACTTCGGCTCGGCCGAGGGGAACATCGGCTGGCGCCCCGGCGAGCTGCTCCGCTACGAGACCGGCGTCGAGCCTGGCGGGCGGGTGGCCGGCATCCTCGACGAGAAGTCCGGGTTGGCCAACTTCATCGCCTGGGGCGGCGCGGAGACCCCCGGCTTCGTCTACGTCTCCAACCGCGGGGGTGAGGTGGCCAACCCCCGGCGGCGGGTCCCGCTCACATCCAACGAGGTCTTCATCGGCCTGGAGTGGCTGCGCCGGCGGCTGGAGCCGGGACAGGAGCGCACCCTGGAGCTCACCATCGGCATGGCGCGCCTCGATCCGGTCACCGGCCTCCCCATGGCGCCGCCGGGCGCGCTGCGCTGAGCGGCCCCGGTCGCGGCCCCGGCGTGGCTGCTCAGGCCGGCCGCGGCGGAAACGGAGTCGGGTAGGGGCGGCAGAGCCGCGCCAGGAGCGGCATGTCCGGGAGCAGCTCGGCCCGGCCGGCCTGCACCGCCTTCTTCAGCGAGCCCGGCCCCGGCACCACCTCGAGCGGAGAGAGCACGCGCTGGTAGCTCCGCAGCAGGCCGACGAAGGGCCGGCTCCTGGCCACGTTCTGCGCGGCGATCTGCTCCAGCCCGTACCAGAGCGGCTGCGAGAGCTTGGGGGCGAACCCCTCCAGCCCGAGCAGGAAGGTGTTGCGCGTACCGATGGCGCCCGCCTGGGCCAGCCCCCAGAGCGGCCGGGCCGGGAGGTTGTCGACCAGCCCGCCGTCGACCAGCCGGAAGAGGTCGCGCCGCCGGAAGAGATCGTCGAGCAGGGCGTGCATGCGCGGGTCCTCGCGCAGCACGTCGTAGTGGATGACCCCGGGGAGCGCCGAGGAGAAGCCGACCGCGTCGATGGCGTCGAAGTCGGCGGTGCCCTCGTCGGCGCCGAGGTAGAGGCGCGCGAAGCGGTCGCGCTGCGACATGAGCTCGCCCACCACCTTGAGCAGGTCGACGGGGACGCGGACCGCCAGGGGCTCGTGCGGCTCACCGGCGTGCTGGTCGAGCAGGTGCTCGTAGTACTCCGGCTCGCGCGGCAGGGCCCCGGTGCGCAGGCCGGCGCAGGCGACCACCAGCGGGATGGCCAGCTCGCCGAGCGTGGGTGGCTGGCCATCGGCCTTCTGCAGGTGGCCGATGACGGCGGCCCGCAGGTAGAGCCGCATGGCGGCCGGCAGGCCGTAGCGCGATCCGGTCTGGAGGAAGCGGAACAACTTGCGGAAGGTGAGCCCCTGGAGCGCGGCGGCCGCCTCCTCGGCGTCCCAGCGGACGGCCCGGGCGCGGAAGAGGGCCAGCGCCGCCCCCATGCTGGTGCCCGAGAGCAGCCTCGGCGTCAGGCCGAACTGCTGCAGCAGGTCGAAGGCGCCGAGGTAGGACCAGGCCACCCCGCCGCCGCCGCCGCAGGCCAGCAGCAGCGCCTTCTCGCAGCACTCCCGGTCGAGGGTCTCGGCCGGGAGGCGCCCTTCGAAGGCGGCCAGCAGGCGGTCGCGCCAGTCGCGGGTCCGCGACTGCAGGTGCGGGACCAGCCCGGTCACCGCGTTGGCCTCGACCACCACCTTGTCGACGAAGAGCGCGGTGGCGACCGGCCCGAGCTCCTCGCGGAACGGGGCCAGGAAGCCGCCCACGTCGAGGTCGGTCCCGTCCGGGAGCCGGACCAGCGAGAGGCGGGCCAGGTTGAGGGCGTAGCGGAGGGCGTGCTCGGAGCGCTCGGGGATCCAGGGCGGCCGGCCGACGATGGCCCGGACCAGCCCGAGCTCGGCCTGCTCGAGCGGCCGGGAGCGTGCCTTCCAGCCGTCCACCACCTCGTCGGCCGGGAGGGCGATCACGCGGCCACGGGCCTGGTCGAGGTGGCTGGCCGCACGGCGTCATTCTAGACCGGAGCCGGCCCGCGCGGGGGTGAAGCGACCGTGACCCGGGCGAAGATCCGTCGCGCTACTGGACCACCCGGTCGAAGGCCTCCCGCACCGCGCTGGTCATGCGGGCGTACTCGGCCACGAACCGGTCGCCTGGCGCCTCGCCAAAGTAGCCGAGCCGCCGCGCCAGTTGGTGCAGGGCGGCGCCGCTCTCGGGCAGGTGGTCGACGCCGTAGTCGTGGACGATGCGGAGGCGCAGCTCGACCCGCCGCAGGAACCGGTAGCCGGCCGAGAGCGGCTCGAAGTCGTTGGGACGGAGCAGCCCGGCGTCGCGCAGCCGGCGCAGGGCCACCGGCGTGGTGCTGGTCCGCACCGAGGGGGCCTCATGGCCGTGCGCCAGCTGGAGGAACTGGGTGGCGAACTCGACGTCGACCAGGCCGCCGCGGCCGGTCTTGGGGTTCTTGCCGCGCGTCGACTCGCGGCCGAGCTGGCTCTCCATCCGCTCGCGCATGGTGCGGATCTCGGCCGCCAGCGCCGTCCGGTCGGCGCGGACCCCGTAGGCGACCGGGGTGATCACCTCGCGCTCGACCCGGCCCCAGAGCGCCTCGTCGCCGCCCACGAAGCGGGCCCGCAGCAGCGCCTGCCGCTCCCAGAGCTGGGAGCGGACCGTGCCGGGCGTCCCCTCGCCGGCGCCGAGCGGCACCGCCGCGCCGAGGTGGTAGCGGGCGAAGGCGTCGGCGCCGATCACCAGCGCCCCCTGGTTGCCGCTGGGGCGCAGCCGGGTGTCGATCTGGTAGAGCCGTCCCTCCCGCAGCGGCATCTGCAGGAAGGCCATGAAGCGCTGCGCCAGCCGCGGGTAGCGCTCGTAGCCGGGCTCGGTGCCCCCCGGGTAGAGGAAGATGAGATCGAGATCGGAGTGGTAGCCGAGCTCGCGGCCGCCCAGCTTCCCCAGGCCGATGACGCAGAGTCGGCCCGGCGGCCGGTAGCCCTTGGCGTCGGCCTCCTCCTCGGCCAGCGCCAGGCAGCGGACCAGGCAGGCCTCGGCGAGGTGGGTGAGCTGGCCGGCCACGCTGGCCAGATCGATGGAGCCGGCGATGTCGTGGAGCGCGATGCGCAGCACCTCCTCGTCCTTGTAGCGCCGCAGCTCGCCCAGACGCCGCTCCAGCCGGTCGTCGAGCCCGTCGCCGCCGGCGTGCGCGAGCCGCTCGTCGAGCTCGCGCCCGAACCCCTCCGGCCCCTTCTCCAGCTCCACCTGGTCGGAGCGGAAGAGGGCGTCGATCAGCTCGGGGTGGCGCAGGAAGCGCTTGCTGAGGAAGTCCGAGGTGCCGAAGAGCGAGAGCAGCAGCCGGGCGGCCCGCCGCCGCTCGCCCAGCAGCTTGAAGTAGGGGGCCGGGTTGCGGAGCGCGGTGGCGAAGTCGGAGAGGTGGCTGAGCGCCTGGTCCGGGTCGGGCGTCTCCAGCGCGTCGGAGAGCAGGCCGATCGCCACCGCCGGGTCGCCGGTGCGGGAGAAGGGCGTGGCCCGCCGCGCCATGGCGTCGATGGCGGCGACGGCACGATCCGGATCCTGCAGGCCGCGCCGGGCGGCCAGCTCGCGGCGCCGCGCCGGCTCCACCTCCTGGTCGGCCAGCAGCGCCAGCTCGTGGTCGAGCGGGGCCGCCTCCTCGCCGGCGGTGCCGAGCAGGCCGGCGAAGAGCGCCGCCACCCGCTCGCGGTGGCCCGAGAGCGTGGCCTCGAACTCGGCGACGGTGGCGGTGCCCAGGGCGCGGGCCAGCGGCAGCCGCTCGCCGGGAGGCGGCAGCCGGTGGGTCTGCGCCCCCTCGACCATCTGCACCCGGTGCTCGCAGCGGCGCAGATAGAGGTAGGCGTCGGCCAGCGAGTCGCGGTCACGCACCGGGACCACCCCGGCGAAGAGCAGCCTGTCCAGGGCGGCCAGCACGCCGCGCTCGCGCAGCGCCTTGCCGCCCGGCTTGCCACCGTGGAGCAACTGCAGCGCAGAGACGAAGAACTCGGCCTCGCGGATACCGCCCTTGCCGAGCTTGAGGTCGGCGGCCCCCTCGGCGCCGGCGCGGGCGTCGATGCGCGCCTTCATGGCGTGGATCTCGCCGACCACCTCGAGGTCGAGGCTGGAGCGCCAGATGAAGGGCTCGAGGGCGGCCAGCAGCGCCTCGCCGACCGGCTCGTCACCGGCGCCGGGGCGGGCCTTCAACATGGCGTTGCGCTCCCAGCTGCGGCCGAAGGTCTGGTAGTAGAGCTCGGCCGCGCGCAGGCTGTTGACGATGGGGCCGGAGCGCCCCTCCGGCCGCAAGTCGAGGTCGACGCGGAAGACGAAGCCGTCCTCGGTGGAGCGCGAGATGGCCTCGGTGACCAGCTCGGCCAGCCGGGTGTAGTAGGCGAAGTGGGTGGTGGAGCGCTCGCCGGTGGTCTGGCCGTCGACGCCGTAGACGTAGATGAGATCCACGTCGGAGCTGAAGTTGAGCTCCCTGGCGCCCAGCTTGCCCATGGCCAGGGCGCAGAAGCCGGCCCCCGCCTCGCGCTGCTCCAGCCCGGCCGGCGCGCCGTGCTTGCGCCTGAGCCGGGCGTCGTGGAAGCGGATGGCGGCGTCGACGCAGGCCATGGCCAGCGCCGAGAGCTCGCCGGCCACCTCCATCATGCGGGCCCGCCGCAGGTCACGCAGGGTGATGCGCAGCACCTCGCGGGCGCGCAGCCGGCGCAGCAGGGAGTGGAAGGCCTCGACGTCGTCCTGCCCGAGCCGTCGCGTCGCCCGGGCCAGCAGCCTGCGGAGGCTGGCCTCGGTGCGCGGGCGCAGGAGCCACGGCGAGCGGGCGGTGCGCCGCAGCAGGTGCGGCCAGCGGGCCAGCAGCCCGGCGCTCAGCGACGAGGCGCCGCAGAGGAGCGAGAGGGCCTCGAGCAGGTCGCGCTCGCGGGGGAGCGCCCCGGCGCCGTCGAGGAAGCGCTCCAGCCCGGCCAGCGCGAGATCGGGATCGGGCGAGAGGCGGCTGCACTCGAGCGCCTCCTCGGCCAGCGGGCCGCAGCGCGCGCGGAGCCGGGCCAGCCGCTCGGCGCTCTCCGGCGCGACCGGGTCGGCGGGCGGCAGGCCGGGGATGGCGTGGGAGGGGAACACCGCGCCCATGGTACCCCGGCCGGGCGGCGGGGGCTCGGGACGGCGCGCCCCGTCGCGCCTTCAGCGCCCGGCGCTGCTGCCCAGGGTGCCGGGCGGCAGCAGGCGGCGCAGCCGGGCCGGGACCAGCGCGGCGGCCCAGCGCTCCAGCCGGTCGAGGTGCAGGTGGTAGAGCAGGCCGAGGCCGATGAGCGCCAGCGCGATGCCGGTGAGCGCGAAGGAGAGGGCCTTGGCGTCGAGCAGGTCGTCGGCCAGGTGCCCGGCGGCGGCGGCCAGGCCGAGCGCCCCGGCCACCGCGAAGCTGCGGCGCTCCAGCAGCAGCGAGGCGACCACCAGCCCCACGTGCAGCAGCGCCACCAGCAGGAGCGAGGCCTCGCTCTCGGAGTGCAGGGTGGTGAGGCCGCCGCTGAGGGCCAGCAGGCCGCAGAGGTTGAGCCAGAAGGCGTGGTCGTCACGGGCGCGCCGGTCGACGGCCAGCCCGGCCGCCAGCAGCACCAGCCCGCTGAGCGAGGAGAGCAGGGCCCGCTGGGACCAGGCCGGATCGTCGCCGAAGAGGACCGGGGCGGCGTCCTGCGCCGCGAACCAGACGGCGCCGGCCAGCACCGCCGAGAGGAAGGGGATGCGGAAGGAGCGGATGCCGAGCACCGTGGCGGCGACGGCGGTGGCCTGGACCGGGAACCAGGGGCCAAGCAACCAGTCGGTGAGGGCCGAGCCGACCCACGGTGACTGGTAGTCGATGGCCCGGACCAGGCCGTGGACGGCCACCGGGACCAGAAGCACCGCGGCCGAGATGAAGACGTGGCCGAGGCGGCCAGCACTCCGCACGTGGCGGTGGCGTCCGGCCGCCAGCAACGCCCCCGAGAGGGCGGCGGCGGTGACGGCGAGGCCGGCGAAGCCGAACCGGTCGAAGGCGACGAGGAAGGCGAAGGCCGAGACCAGCGCCACCAGCAGGGCGGCCAGGGCCGGGCGCCAGAGCGGCGTGGGTGAGCCGAGCGTGGCGGCGGGCGCGCCGGTCGAGGAGGCGGCCGGGGAGGGCTGCTCGGTCTGGAGGTGGGCCCAGAGGGCGCTGGCCTCCTGCTCGGTCAGCACGCCGCGACTCACCGCGTCGCCGAGCGTCTCCTGGCTGATCCTCATCGGGCGCTGCCTCCACGCCCCCCGTCAGGTCAGACTCCTCAAATCAGCGAGCGGCCACCAGAGACTTTCGAGACGGAGCGGGGGTCAAGGTGGCCCCCGGGAGCGCCAGGTCACCGCCCGCAAGCGGCCGGGGAGAGCGGCTTCAGGGTGACGTCGCCGAGGTCGAGGATCTGGCCGGCCGGGATGGTGACGGTACGGTGCTGCGGCTCGTAGCAGCGGGCCCCCAGCTCCAGTTCGACCGGTCCAGGCGGCAGGTCGGGGGCGACCAGCGCGCCGTCCTTGAGCAGGGCCGGGTCGAAGTCGAAGCCGTCGAGCGAGGCGTCGACCATCTTGCCACCCACCAGCAGGTAGGCGTCCGGCTCCGGCCTGCCGGCCGGGTCGAGCAGCCGGACCCGCAGCGTGCCGGCCGGCGCCACCTCGACCTTCACCTCGGCGCTCTCGCCCGACCGGAGCGCCACCGTGGTTCGCCCGGCACGACCATCTTCGGTCAGGACCGTGAGGGTCGCGTCGCCCGGTGGGGCGTCGGCGAGCAGGAAGGTGTCACCGGTGAACCGGCGCTCCTCCTTGTCGGCGTACCTGAGCGGCGGGATGGAGGCGTACTCGACCCGCAGGCTGAAGCCGCCGACCGGCGCCCCGCCGGCCGAGAGCGTCCCATGGAGCCGGGCCGCCGGCAGCAGCTGGATCGTCGCATCCTTCACGTCAGGAGGCACGGCCACCCGTGCCGCCCGCCTCCCGCCGTTGCGAGCGTTGACCAGCAGCGGCTCGATGGCCCGCTGCGGCGTCATGATGGTCATCTCGGCCATCCCCCGTGCGTTAGCCACCGACATAACGGCGGCACCCGGCGGCGAATGGACCTCCACGCTCGCCCCGGCCGACGGCGCGCCACCCGGCTCCAGCACGGTCACCCGCAGATGGCCCGGCTCGTCCTTGGTCGCCTCGAGCGCCACCTCGACCGTGGCGGTCGCCCCGGCCCTCACCTCTGCGATGGTCCTCACCATGTTTCTCACCGTCCCCTTCGCGTCCCAGGCACGGACCCGCCAGCGGCCGGCCGGGAGGGCGAGCTGGAAGCGGCCATCAGGTCCAGCCGGTTCCCTGGAGAGGTCGCCCCTGGACCAGCTGTCCCGGTCCGGGCCGATGACGGCCGACACCTCCTCGGGGAGCGGGCTCCCATCGGCCATGCGCAGCCGCCCCCCCAGCCGGCCGAGCGCCGGCAAGACGAAGTCTACGGTCGCCAGCTGGCCCGCCTTCAGCTCGACGCTCCGGCCCGGCCCCAATGGCGAGTCGAGGTGGCGGACCGAGAGGCGCACCACCCCGGGTGTCAGGCCGGTGAGCCGGTAGCGCCCCTGCCCGTCGGTCACCGCCTCGCCGTCGACCGGGCCGAAGCGGTCGCCCCAGCGCCGACCTCCGCTGACCCGGACGCCGGCGAGCGGGCTGGCAGCCTCGCTGCGCACCGTGCCCAAGACCTCGCCGGTGGCGCGCAGGGGCAGCGTCACGGCGAAGCGCTGGTGGGGGAGCAGCACCAGCCCCTTGCTGCTGGCCGGGGCCAATCCCTCGCCGCTGGCGTCAAGGTCGTACTCGCCGGGCGCCAGCGGGGGTGAGGCGAAGGCGCCGTCGGCCGCGGTCACCAGCCGCGCCACCTCGCCCTGGGCGTCGTGCGGCGTCACCAGCACCTGGGCGCCGCTCACGGGGCGCTGGGCGTCGTCGATGACCTTCCCGATGAAGCGGGCGGCGGCGCCGAGCGTGATTGTGAGGCGCGGCGAGGTGGCCCCCGGCCCGACCGAGACGGCCCCCTCCACCCAGCCCGCCTCCTCGCCACGCACCGCCGAGACCCGGTAGCTGCCGGCCGTCACCTCGGCCGCGAAGCCGCCCGACGCGCCGCTCTCCACCTGCACCAGCTCGGGCCCACCGGCGAAGCTCACCGCGGCGCCGGCCGCCGGCCGGCCGCCGGCGGTCACCACCACGCCTTCGATCATCGCGGCCGAGCCGAGCACCACGTCGAGCGGCGCGGCCCGGGGGAGGGTCAGCCGCTCCACCACCGTCCGGGCGTGGCCGGGCGCCTCGGCGATGAGCTGCCACCCCCCCGGTGCCAGGCCGTCGAGCCGGAAGGCGCCGCGTTCGTCGGCGGCGGCGTAGCTCCGCTCCTCGGGCGGCGGGTCGAGGGGCGGTGAGCCGGGCGGGCCGAGCCAAGTCACCACCAGCGCGGCCAGCGGCACCGGCCGGCCGGCCCTGTCGATGGTCCTCCCGGTGACCGAGGTTGCAGTCGCCAGGGCCAGCTCGACGCGGGTGAGCGGCTCGCCACGTGGGCGGACCGCACGCACCTGCGCCGGGGCGAAGCCGGTGGCCGCCGCCACCACCAGATAGGCGCCGGGCGCGGCCGGGACGCGAGCCCGGCCGGTGGGGTCCGAGGCGGTTGCCAACAGCAGGCGCCACGCTGAACGGCCGGAGCCTTCCTCTGCCGCCATGTAGGCGTAGACCCGGACCGCGGCATCGGCGACCGGGTGGCCGGAGGACGTGACGTTCGCCTCCAGCGCGCCGTCGGACTCCGGCGGTGTCGCGCGGCGCAGCGTCTCCCGCGGCTTCTCGGCGGGCGGCCGCT
>JANYBC010000221.1 GCA_025360965.1 Anaeromyxobacter sp.
CCACGTTCTGCTACGTGCCGTCGTCGGTCACGGACGGTGGTCAGGTCGTCATCACGCCCGGCAGCGCGCTCGTCATCGGCACCTCGTACAACGTGACCGGCACGGTCAAGGACTACGAGGGCAAGGCGCTGGCCATCAACATCACCGTCTCGGTCGATCCTTCCGTGACGGCCACCGCGGTGGATGGGCTCTCTCATCCCGGGTACGGCGTCGCTTACGCCTACGGCCTGATGGTCAACTGGTTCCCCACCGGGGTCACCAGCTACACGCTGGAGTGGGCGCTCGACGCGGCCACGCCGGTCTGGTCGGCGCCCATTGCCATCAACCCGGCGACTGCCTGCGGTTCGGCAAATGACTTCGGCGCCGCCGCGACCACGCCCATCGGCTACGATGTCTGTGAGTACCTCCTCCCCGAGCTTCCGCCCAGCACCGACTACCTGATCCGGCTCGGCGAGGGCGCGGCGCCCACCGTGTGGCAGGAGACCGCGGCCTCCACCCGTGGCCCGCTCCCGGTGACCCTCACCAACTTCGCGGTCTCCGGCTCTGCTGCATCGGTTCCGGGAGCGGTCCAACTGGCCTGGGGCCGGGTCCTTCCGGCAACCTCGTGGACTCGCGCCGGCAACGTGGTCCAGCCGGCCTGGATCGTCGAGCGCGCCCCGGAGGTCGACGGTGCCGCCGGTGCCTGGACGGACATCACGTCGACGCTCACCACGACGGCGGGCGCAGCCCGCCTGGTGACGAGCACTTCGCGCAGCGCCGTCGATCTGACCGCCACGCCCGGTACGGCCTACTACTATCGGGTTCGTCCCGCCTACACGTCGCCCGTCGTCTACGACGGCGCTGCGGGTCGCAAGGTCGCCTTCGCCACGCCCCCCCCGTAGGCTGACCGGATAGGGAATCATCGAAGGGCTGGCCTCCGGGCCAGCCCTTCTTCTTTTGTCCGCGCTCGGCCCCTGGCCCTCGGCCTCGACCAGGCCGCCTAGTACTCGACCCGCAGCGCCAGCCGCACCGACCCGGGCCCGGCCTGCAGGTCGAGCGCGGCGCCGGCGAGCGGCCGGCCACCGATCGGGGCCGGGCTGGGCATCGGCCCGGTCCGGAGGCGGTAGGCCCGCACCAGCGCCTCGGCCTCCTCGGCCGTCGGCTCGGGCGGGTGGACCGACCGGCCGATCACCGCCAGCAGCACCCCCGCGCTCAGCCCCGCCCCGGCGCCGACCAGCAGGGCTCGCTGCATGGCGAAGCGGTTCTCCGAGGCCACCTGGTCGTGGGCACCGCAGTCGTCCGGCCCGCCGAGGCTGAGGTAGCAGGGGGGCAGGGGCCACTGCTGGCCCGCCCCGACCGCCCAGCCGATGCCGAGCCCAGCCAGCGGGGCGGCAGCGGCGGCCACCAGCAGGGCGGTCCGGTCGGCGCGGACCTGCTCGACCCGGGCCGCCAGATCGGGCCGCAGCACCGCCCGGTAGAAGTCGGCGCCGGCCACCGGCTGGCCGTCGAGCGCGGCCTGGAAGCCACCGCCCGGCAGCCGGACCAGCTCCACCGGCCTGGGAGAGGGGGTCGCTGGCGGAGCGGCCTGGCCGAGCGTCAGGGCGAGGAGGAGAGCATGCATGCCCAGCAAGTCTAACGCCGGCCGCGGCCGGAGACGACAGCGCCCCGCGCTGCGCGGGGCAGGGCGGGGCGTGGGTGCTGCGGCGAGGCGGTCGCGAGCGTCGGGGCGACTACTTGACCGCGCCGGCCGCCTTTGCGACCTCCTCGGCGTAGTTCTCCTGCTTCTTCTCCAGCCCCTCGCCGAGCGCAAAGCGCGCGAAGCGCCGCACCTGGATGTTCTCGCCGATCTTGGCCACCGCCTCGGCGACCACGTCGGAGATCTTCTTCTTGTCGTCCTTGACGAAGGGCTGGTCGAGCAGCACCACCTCGGAGTAGTAGCGGTCCAGCTTGCCGGCCGCGATCTTCTCCAGCATGGCCTCGGGCTTCTTCTGCTCCCGGAGCTGCGCCTTGACGATGTCCATCTCGGCCTGCACCAGCTCGGCCGGGATCTCCTCGCGGCGCACGTAGAGCGGCGAGGCGGCCGCCACCTGCATGGCCAGGTCCTTGACGAGGGCCTGGAAGGCCTCGTTGCGGGCGGCGAAGTCGGTCTCGCAGTTGACCTCGAGGAGCACGCCGATCTTCCCGCCCAGGTGGATGTAGGAGGTGACCGCCCCCTCGGTGGCGGAGCGGCCAGACTTCTTGGCGGCCGAGGCCATCCCCTTCAGCTTCAGCAGCTCCTCGGCCTTGGCCATGTCGCCGGCGGCCTCGGTCAGCATCTTCTTGCAGTCCATCATGCCGGCCCCGGTCTTCTCGCGGAGCTCCTGCACCATCTTGGCGGTGATCTCGGCCATGTCGTCGTCCTCTGGTCTGGTGGGCGGATGAAGAGCGGGGGCGAGCCGGCTCTCGGCCCGCCCCCGGGTGTGGAACCGGTGGTGGTGGAGCCGGCTACCCGGGCGTGGGCTCGGAGGCCGGGGCAATGGCCGGCACGGCGGCCGGGACCACCTCGCCCTTGCGCAGCACCTCGACGTTGGCGCTGGCGGCGCCGCGGTCGTCACGCCGCTCACGGCGCTGGCCACCACGGCCGCCGCGGTCGCGGCGATCCTTGGCGCCGCGCTCGCTGGCGGCGTCGCGGTCGTCACCGCCGCGCTCCTCGGTGGCGCCGTGCTCGGCGACCCACTTGGCGTGGCGCGACTTGCCCTCGAGGCAGGCCTCGGCGACCTTGCCGGTGAAGAGCCGGATGGAGCGGATGGCGTCGTCGTTGCCGGGGATGATGAAGTCGATCCCCTCGGGATCGCAGTTGGTGTCGACCACCGCGACCACCGGGATGCCGAGCCGGTTGGCCTCGTGCACCGCGATGTGCTCCTTCTTGGTGTCGATGACGAAGATGGCGGCCGGCAGCCGCGGCAGGTTCTTGATGCCGCCGAGGTTCTTCTCGAGCTTCTCGCGCTCGCGCTCGTTGGCGGCGACCTCCTTCTTGGGGAGGCGGTCGTAGGTGCCGTCCTCCTTCATCTTCTCGAGGGTCTTGAGCCGCTCGATGCCGGTCTTGATGGTCTTGAAGTTGGTGAGCGTGCCGCCCAGCCAGCGGTTGGTCACGAAGTACTGGCCGGAGCGGGAGGCCTCCTCGCGGACGGCGTCCTGGGCCTGCTTCTTGGTGCCGATGAAGAGCACCGAGCCGCCCTTGGCGACCGCGTCGGAGACGAAGCGGAGCGCGCCGCGGGCCAGGCCGACCGTCTTCTGCAGGTCGATGATGTAGATGCCGTTGCGGGCGCCGAAGATGTACGGCTTCATCTTCGGGTTCCAGCGCTTGGTCTGGTGGCCGAAGTGGACGCCGGCCTCCAGCAGCTGCTTCATGCTGATGGCGGTGCCGCTGCTGGTGAGGGCGGCGGCCATGGTCGGCTCGGCGGCGGGGACAGCGGCCGCTTCGACGGCTGGGGCTTCGACGGCGGGAACATCGACGGCGGGAACTTCGACGGCGGGAACTTCTGCGGGGCTCTGCGTGGTCTCTTCCATGGGTCTCTCCGGTTGGTGTCCACCACGCCCTGGAGCTGCCGTGCGCGAAGAGCCCGAGACGATCTCGAGCACCGGAGCGCACTGCCGGGGCGTGTGCGTAGTGGTGAGGCTGGCGCCTGGCTGCGGTCGCCCCCCGCGCGTCACAGGACGAGCGGGGACCGGCGATCTAGCACGGCCGGACCGTCAGGGCAAGCCGCCTTGGCGCCTCACCTTTTCGGCCCAGCAGGTGGGAGGTCGGGGGGCGGGACGAGGCGGCCGACGGCACCCGCCAGCAGCCTGGTCCTCGGGTCGGCGGGAGCCAGGGCCCGGAGCCGCCCCAGCCGCTCCAGCGCCGTGGCGGGGTCACGCCGGCGGATGGCCGCCTCGGTCCCCGCCACCAGGGCGTCGACACCCGCCAGCAGCCCCTCGCGCCCCATGGCGCCGAGGTCGGCCTCGCAGGCCGGGTCCGGGGCGACCTCGCAGCGGGCCAGGGTTCGGGTGAGCCGGGCCTCGCGGTAGCCCGGGGAGAGGGCCAGCGCCGCCTCGGCGGCGGTGAGCTCACCGGCGTGGTCTCCCGAGAGGTGCAGGGCGCCGGAGAGGTGGAGCCGCGCCTGCGGGTAGCTCGGCGCCAGGGCCACCGCCTCCCGGGCGCGGGCCAGCGCCGCCGGCACCTCGCCGCGGCGCAGGTGGAGCCAGGCGAGCGTACTGACCGTCCGCACCGAGGCCGGATCGCGCTCCAGCGCGGCCGTGAGCAGCCTCGAGGCCTCGTCGAGCCGCCCCTCCCGCGCCGCCAGGCTGCCGAGCGCCAGGTTGCCGAGTGCGCTCCCGGGATCGACCCGCACCGCCGCGCCGAAGAGCGTGGCGTCGCTGCGCCAGTCGGGCAGGCGGCTCCACCAGCTGACCCCGAAGGCGGCCAGCAGCAGGGCGGTGGCGCCGGCCGTCACCGCCCGGACGGCGAGGCCGCGCGACCAGGCCGCCTGGAGCCCGGCGGCCATGAGCCAGCAGAGGCCGAGCGAGGGCAGGTAGAGGTAGCGCTCCGGCGCTTCGCCGAGCCGGGCCGCCGCCAGCGACATGGGGATGAGCGGCGCCAGCAGCAGCGCCACCGGCGTCGCCAGCGACCGGCGCCGCCAGCCGAGCGCGACCAGCGCGGCCAGCGCCACCCCACCGGCGGCCGCGAGCGGCCAGGTCGGCAGGTAGGGGTGGCTGACGCTGAGCGGCCAGGGGGCGACGGCTCGGGCCAGGTAGATCGCCACGCCCGAGAGAAGGTCACGGGGCAGGTCGGCCAGCGGAGACAGGGCGATGGCCGGAATGGCGAGGAGCCGCCGCAGCGCCAGCCAGCAGGCGATGGCGAGCCCAACCGCCAGCCAGCCCGGCCAGGCCTCGGCAGACGGACCCGCCTTCGACCTCGTCCCGGCCGATCCGCGGCGGCCGCCGTTGCCGCGGTCGCCGGGCGCGGCGAGGCCGTCGACCAGCAGCACCAGCGCCACCGCGATGAACCCCTCCTTGGAGAGCAGGCCGCCGAGGAAGATCAGCCCGAGGAGCAGGGCCCGGCCGGGCCGCGTAGGCCGGGGGACGAGCAGGGCCGCCACGGCGAGAAGGCCGGTCAGCAGGTCATAGCGCCCGGAGATCCAGGCCACCGGCTCGAGGTTGGCCGGGTGGAGGGCCCAGAGCAGCGAGGCGCCAACGGCCGGAGCCAGCACGCTGGCCGGAGCCGCGCCCGTCGTGGCTGGCGCGGCCGAGTCATCCGGGCGGCCCAGCCGGCGGGCCAGCAGCAGCGCCAGGAGCGCGGCCGCCAGGGCGTGGAGCGCCACCGACACGGCGTGGTGCGAGGCCGCGCCGGGGCGGAGCGCCTCGGTGGTGGCGAGCGTCGCCACCGCCACCGGCCGGTAGTAGCCGGAGGGGCCGTGCCCCGGGTTGGCCGCGGCCAGCAGGTCGCCGGTCAGCCCGGCGGAGAGGAGCCGTCCGCCCTGGGCAAAGGTGAACTCCAGGTCATCCCAGGCCAGGCCGTTGCGGAGCGCCGGGAGCGACAGGGCCGCCACGGTGAGCGAGACGAGCAGGGCGGCGCGGAGTCGCATGGAGCGGGGCGCAGGATACCACCGGCCTCGCGGCGCGGCGCCGGCGGCCGGCCGGGCCTAAGCTATGGGGAGGAGGCGCACATGGCACTCGAGGTGGGCAGGAAGGCTCCGGACTTCACGCTGCCGGACCAGGACGGAAACCCGGTGAAGCTCTCGGGATTCAAGGGGAAGCGGGTGGTGGTCTTCTTCTATCCGAAGGCATCGACACCCGGTTGAACGCAGGAGGCCTGCGACTTCCGTGACGAGGTCGACGCGTTCAAGAAGAAGAAGGTGGTGGTGCTCGGCGTCTCCAAAGACGTCCCGGCCGCCCAGAAGAAGTTCGCCGAGAAGTACCAGCTCCCCTTCCCGCTCCTCTGCGATCCCGGCCTCGAGGTGCACAAGGCCTGGGGGGTCTGGGGCGAGAAGGTGATGTACGGCAAGAAGGTGATGGGGACCGTCCGCACCACCGTGGTGGTCGGCGCCGACGGCAACGTGGAGCAGATCTTCGGGAAGGTGAAGGTGGACGGCCACGTCGCCAGCCTGCTCGAAGCCCTGTAGAAGGGGGGCGTGACCACCACGCGAAAGACGGGCGGCTCGAAGGTCAAGACGGGGACGGGGCACGGCCGGGGCCACGGCAAGGCACCGGCCCGCGCCGGCTCGGCGCGCGCCGCGATCGGCCGCGGGGGGCAGCGTGGCCAGGCCAGCCGCAAGGGTGGGCATGTCGCCAACTCCCGCCCGCGCCCGTCCGGCGGCAGGCCTGGGGCGGCGCGCAGCGAGGCCGACGCCGCCGCCCG
This sequence comes from Anaeromyxobacter sp., assembly GCA_025360965.1. GTDB lineage: Bacteria > Myxococcota > Myxococcia > Myxococcales > Anaeromyxobacteraceae > JADKCZ01. The sequence goes on from JANYBC010000221.1 coordinate 6,356, forward strand.
GCCCATCCGCTTCGACCAGGTCGACGCCGCGGTGCTGGAGGTCCATGGCCTGGTCCACGCCCAGGGCTGGCTCGCCGACCGCGCCCTCGAGCGGGCGCTGCGCGACAGCCGGCTCTTCGCCGCCGAGCGGCGCTCGGTGGCCGAGGCGGTCTACGGCATCACCCGCTGGCAGGGGCAGCTCGACTGGCTGCTGTCGCCGTCGGGCGCCGTCCCGGGGCTCGCCACCCGCTACGCCGGCTGGCTGGTCCGCTTCGGTGGCGTCACCGCCGACGACGCGGCGAGGCGGCTGGCGGTCCCGGCCGCCGTCCTGCGCGGGCTGGCCGGCGCCGAGAAGCGGCTCTCCGAGCTGACCGACCCGGTGGAGCGGCTCTCGAAGCGCGGCTCGCTCCCCTTCTGGCTGGCGCGCCGCTTCATCGAGGAGCTGGGCGAGGCCGAGGCGGTGGCGCTGGTGGGCGTGCTCAACGACCGGGCGCCGCTCACGGTGCGCGCCAACCTGCTGCGCGGCACCCGCGAGGCGCTGCAGGCCACGCTGGGGACGGAGGGCACGCAGGCCACGCCGACCCGCTTCAGCCCGTGGGGGCTCACCCTCGACGGTCGCCAGAACGCCTTCGCGCTGCCGAGCTTCAAGGCCGGCCGCTTCGAGATCCAGGACGAGGGGTCGCAGCTCATCGCGCTCTGCTGCGGGGCCCGCTCCGGCCAGACCGTGGTCGACGCTTGCGCCGGCGCCGGGGGCAAGACCCTGGCCCTGGCGGCCGAGATGCACAACCGCGGCACGCTCTGGGCGCTCGACTCCGACGCCGGCCGGCTCGACGAGGCGCGGCGCCGGGCCCGCCGCGACGGCGTCGACAACCTGCGGACCCGGGCCATCGCCGCCGACGGCGAGGCCGACCGGCAGCTCGACGACCTGGCCGGCACGGCCGACGTGGTGCTGATCGACGCCCCCTGCAGCGGGCTCGGGACGCTGCGGCGCAAGCCGGACGCCCGCTGGCGGCTCACCCCCGACGATCCGGAGCGGTTCGCGGCGCTGCAGAAGGCGCTGGCGACCCGCTTCGCCCGGCTCGTCAAGCCGGGCGGCCGGCTGGTCTACGCCACCTGCGCCATCGGCCGGGCCGAGAACGGCGCGGTCGCCGACTTCATCGCCGCCACGCTCCCCTTCGATCCGGCGCCGCTGGCGCCACAGCTCGGCGCCGAGCGGGCCGCCGCACTCGGCGTCGAGGGGCACACGCTGCAGCTCATGCCCCACCGCCACGGCACCGACGGCTTCTTCATGGCCGCCTTCACGCGTCGCAAGGCGTGACAGCGATGCCGGGCGCCGCAGCGAGCGGCCGGGCGCTCGCCCCGGCCGGACCACCCGGGGGCGAGGCGCTGGATGCCTGAGCTGCCCGAGGTCGAGTGGGCGGCCCGCCAGCTGCGCCGCTGGCTGGTCGGGCGCCGCCTCGAGGCGGTGCGCGGCGACGCGGCGGCCCGGAGGATCTTCCGTCCAGGCGGCCCGGCTGGCTTCGCCCGCGCCCTCACTGGCGCGCGGGTGGAGGCGGTCGATCGCCACGGCAAGCAGCTGCTCCTCACGCTCCGGGCGGCGAAGGGGCCGGCCGGCGTCAACGCCCACCTCGGCATGACCGGCAGGTGGGTGCGGCGCGAGGCGGGCGAGGCCACGCCGCGCCACGCCCGGCTCACGCTGCGGCTCGACGACGGCGCCCAGGTCCACTACCTCGACCCGCGCATGTTCGGGCGGCTCAGGCTGGTGCCGGGGGCCCGCTTCGACCGCTGGCCGGACCTGGCCGCGCTCGGCCCCGACCCCATGGAGGCGCCCATCGACCTCATCAGGCTCGGCGCCCGCATGCGCGCCACGCGCCGCGCCGTCAAGGTGGCGCTGCTCGACCAGGCGCTGCTGGCCGGCGTCGGCAACATCCACGCCTCGGAGGCCTGCTGGCGGGCCCGGCTCGACCCGCGCCGGCGCGGCGACTCGCTCTCGGCGGCCGAGGTGGCCCGGCTGGCCCGCGCCATCCGCGCCTCGCTCCGCTTCGGCCTGGCCGGGCTCGCGGCGCTCGGCGACGCGCCGCTGGTGATGGTGGAGGAGGGTGGCGAGAACACCTTCCATGTCTACGAGCGTGCCGGGGCCCGCTGCCGCCACGCCGGCTGCCGCGGGACCGTGGAGCGGCTGGTGCAGGCGCAGCGCTCGACCTACTGTTGCCGGGGCTGCCAGCGGTAGAGTGGCCACCGTGGACCTCGCCGCTTCCTCGCTCGCCGCCTTGCGCGACCGCTTCGTGACCCGCCGTGAGCCGCTGGGCGAGGCCGAGGCGGCGGCGCTGGCGGCCGATCCGCGAGCCGGGGCGCGCGCGCTGCTGGCGGCGCTGGAGAGGCTGCGGGCCGCCAACCGGGCCGAGGGGCAGCGGCTGCGCCGCCTGCTCAGCTTCGAGGCGCCGCTCTGGGCGGCCGGCGTGGAGCGGATCGCCGGCGTCGACGAGGCCGGGGTCGGGCCGCTGGCCGGCCCGGTGGTGGCGGCCGCGGTGATCCTGCCGCGCACCCTGCGCCCGCGCGGCCTCGACGACTCGAAGCGGCTCGACGAGCCGGCCCGCGACCGGCTGGCGGCCGAGGTCAAGGCCGGCGCCGTGGCCTGGGGCGTCGGGATCGCCACCCACCTCGAGGTCGACTTGCTCAACGTCTACCAGGCCAGCCTGCTGGCCATGCGCCGCGCCGTGGAGGCCCTCTCGCCCTCGCCCCAGCACCTGCTGGTCGACGCGCGCCGGGTGCCGGGCGTGCCCTGGCCGCAGGAGGGGATCGTGAAGGGCGACGCCAGGAGCCTCTCCATCGCCGCCGCCAGCGTCATCGCCAAGACCACCCGCGACGCGCTCATGCTGGAGGCCGAGGCCCGCTTCCCCGGCTACGGCTTCGCCCGGCACAAGGGGTACGGCGCGCCCGAGCACCTCGCCGCGCTCAGGGCGCTCGGCCCCTGCGAGCTCCACCGGCGCAGCTTCAGGCCGGTCCGCGAGGCGCTCGGCCTCGAGCCGGTCCAGCGCGAGCTCTTCTCGCGCTGAGCAGTGCCGTGAGCCGCTCCGAGGCAGCTCGCCGGGCCCCTGGCCGGCGGCCGCGACATTGACTCACCGCGTGCCACCCGGTAAGACCTCGCTCGGAGAACGAGCCCGACGGTGTCGGTGCGTTCCGGCTGGTGGATTTCCCACCGGCACGGGCGCCCCCCGGATCCGGCGTACGCATGAACGAAAAGAACCGCAGCACCTCGCAGCGCCCCCCCCGCCACCACCAAGAGCACGACGACGCCCCCCGCGGCGCGCCGCCGGCCGGCCTCGCGCTCGACCCGCCCATCCCCAACCCGGTCGACCCGGAGATCCCGCCCGACCGGCTCGACCAGGACGCGCTGCGGATCGTCTACCGGCTGCGCCACATGGGCCACAAGGCCTACTTCGTCGGCGGCTGCGTGCGCGACCTGCTGCTCGGCGCCAAGCCCAAGGACTTCGACCTCGCCACCGACGCCCACCCGGGCGAGGTGCGGGCCATCTTCCGCAACTGCCGGCTCATCGGTCGGCGCTTCCGGCTGGCCCACGTCTACTTCCGCGACGGCAAGGTGATCGAGGTGGCCACCTTCCGGAAGAACCCCACCGACCTGATCGAGGACGGCGGCGAGGAGAGCGACCTGCTCATCACGCGGGACAACGTCTTCGGCACCGCCGAGGAGGACGCGGTCCGGCGCGACCTGACCGTCAACGGCCTCTTCTACGACCCGGCCATCGGGAAGGTGATCGACTACGTGGGTGGCCGCGCCGATCTCGAGGCGCACCGCATGGCCACCATCGGCGACCCCGAGGTGCGCATGCGCGAGGATCCGGTTCGCGCGCTCCGGGCCATCCGCTTCGCCGCCCGGCTCGGCTTCGCCATCGCCCCCGACACCTTCGAGGCCATGCGCCGCCACGCCGGCGAGCTGGCCCGCTGCGCCCCGGCCCGGGTGCTGGAGGAGATCTTCAAGGTGCTCCGCTGCGGCGGCTCGGCCAGGGCCTTCGCCCTGCTCAGGGCCTGCGGCGCCCTGCCGGTGATCCTCCCGGCCCTCGGGGCCGCCCACGACGGCTGGGACGAGGCGCAGCGCAAGAGCTTCATCGCCCACCTCGGCGCCCTCGACCGGCTCATCAAGGCCGGCGAGGAGGTCTCCGAGGCGGTGCTGCTCGGCGCCCTGCTGGTCCACCTCGGCGCCCCGCCCCCACCGCCCGAGGGCGACGAGGAGCTGCCCGGCGAGACGCCCGAAGGGGACGAGCCGGGGGCGCCCACCGTGCACGCCTCGCCGGCCGCCGAGGCGCTGCTCGAGGAGCTGGTCCGCACCTCGCGCCTGCCGCGCAAGGTGGCCGAGCGCATCCGCCTGGCCCTCAACGCCCAGTCGATCTTCTTCGAGCCGCGCCTCGCCAAGGGCCGCCGCCGCCGCCGCGGCCGCGGCCTGGCCGGGCAGCCCTACTTCACCGACGCCCTCCAGCTCCTGCGGATCACCGTGGAGGCGACCGGCGCCGGGGTCGAGGTCTATCACCGCTGGCACGCCGAGGCGCAGAAGCACCCGCCGGTCGTTCAGGCGCCGGCCGGCCGGGATCGCGGCCGGGATCGCGGCCGCCGCGGCGGCCACGGGCGCCGGAGCGAGCCGACCCGCGGTGTCGAGCAGGCTCGCGGCGGCGAACCGGCGCGCGCTCCACGCCAGGGATCTCCGGCCAGCCACGGCCGCACCACCTCCATCGACATGGGCGGTCCCGGCCGGGTCACCTCCGAGGCCGTCCCGGCCGGCGGCGAGGGGGCGATCACCACCGTCGACGCCGGCAGGTCGGAGTCGACCGCGGACGAGGGCCCCGAGCAGGGCGACGAGGGGACCGGCGGGGCCAAGCGCCGCCGTCGCGGGGGTCGCCGCCGCCGCCGCCGCGGCGAAGGTGGCGGCGGGGGACCGGGCACACCCGGTAGCGCCCCGTCAGGTAGCCCACCGCCTTCGACCCCGGTCGGGTAGAATCCCTCCGAAACTCGGCGTCTTGACCGATCCACCACCCTGACATAGAAACCGCGCACCATGCCCAGCGAGCGTCCCGAGAAGTCGAAGTCCCGCTACAAGCGCATCCTGCTGAAGCTTTCCGGCGAAGCGCTCATGGGGGAGGGCAAGTACGGCATCTCGCCGAAGACCCTCCAGGCCATCGCCCAGGACGTGA
>JANYBC010000245.1 GCA_025360965.1 Anaeromyxobacter sp.
GCGCCGACGCAAGCCTGGTCACTCGGGCTTCAGCCCGCGCAACCGGTAGCGGGGTCGCCGCGTCTCGAAGAACGTGGCCAGCGGGACGCCCAGCGCCTTCGCCACCCGCTTCAAGGTCTCGACCTTCGGCTCGTGCCGGGCGGCCTCGAGCCGGGCGTAGTTGGAGGGAGCCATGCCCGCGGCGGCCGCCACCGCCATGGCCGTCTTCCCCGACGCCTTTCGAAGCTCGCGGACCCGCGCCCCGACCGGCACCGCCTCCTTCGAGCGCGCCGCCAGCTCACGTCCGAAGGCCGGCTCACAGACGGCCAGGACCCGCTCCACCGGCAGGTCGACGAACTGACCACCGCTCAGGCAGAGCACCACCGCGCGCGCGTCAGGGCTCGGCTCGGCCATCAGGCCGCGCCAGCCGGCGCCGAGCCGTGCGACGGCCACCAGGTAGGCCTGCCCATGCCGGAAGCGCAGCTCCAGCTCGGTACCGCCCGGCCGGACCCGCGCCATGGCGAGGTCGAGTCCGCCGGGCTCACGCCAGAAGGGTGTCGTCATGCCTCACGCTCGGTTGGCGCTCGGTTGGCGCCCGTTTGGCGCCCGGCCCCGGGGGGCCTGCGCAGGGGATGAAGGACGAATTCGGGATGGGGATCATCGCCGTGACCCGATGTTATCACGCGTGATAACATCGGGCTGCGGCGAAGGGAGTCATTCGGAGGAAGGGCGTTCTTCAGAAGGGCCGGGGAGGGCGGAGCGCGCCGGTCCGCCTCCAGCACCTACCGCCGGCGCGCAGCCGCCCGCACCGAGACGATGCGCGCCGCCAGCCTGAGCGCCGCGATCATCGAGGCTGGGTTGGCCGTGCCGCGGCCGGCCAGCGAGTAGGCCACGCCGTGGTCCGGGCTGGTCCGAACCATCGGCAGCCCCAGCGTCACGTTGACCGCCGCGTCGCCCATCACCGCGTCGAGCAGCTTCACCGGGATGAGACCCTGGTCGTGGTAGAGCGCCACCACCGCGTCGAACTCGCCGAGCGCGGCCCGGAAGAAGACCGAGTCGGCAGGGTAGGGGCCCTGCGCCGTCGTGCCGGCCCGAGCCGCCAGCCGCAGGGCCGGGGCCAGCAGCGCCGCCTCCTCGTCGCCCACCAGCCCGTCCTCGCCGGCGTGCGGGTTCCAGGCCGCCAGCGCCACCCGCGGCCGCCTCACGCCCAGATCGTCCCGCAGCGCCCGCCAGGTGACCTCGATGGTCTCGGCGATCAGCGCCGGGGTGAGCGATCGCCGCACCGCGGAGAGCGGCGCGTGGTTGGTCACCAGCGAGACCCGCAGCCGCTCACCGGCCAGCATCATCACCGACCGCGAGGCTCCGCAGCGGGCCTCGAGCCACTCGGTGTGGCCGACGAAGCCGGGCAGCACCCGCGCCACCTGCGCCTTGCTGATCGGGGCGGTGCAGAGCGCCGCCGACTGGCCGTTCTGCACCGAGTCGAAGGCGGCGGTCAGGAAGGCCAGCTGGGCCGAGGCCCCGCGCGCCGACGGTCGCCCGGCCTTGAGCGCCGCGGCCGGCAGGCGGGTCACCGCCACCAGCGCGCCGCCGCGCGGCACCGGCGCCCCCAACTCGATGACCGGGAGCCGCAGCGCCGCGAGCCCGCGCCCCAGCAGCCCGGGATCGCCGAAGAGCAAGGGCTCGACCTCGCCGCCCAGCGCCCTGAGCGCCGCCGCCGTCACCTCGGCGCCGATGCCGGAGGGGTCGCCGAGGCTGATGGCGAGGCGCGCAGCGGCCAGGCGGGGCGCGGCGGTCCGGGCCACCGACTACTCCTTCAGCTCGGGGATGCGCAGGTCGATGACCGCGTCGCGCTTCAGCTCGCCCAGGTACTGCTCCCGGTAGGCCTGGGTCTGCTCCATGCTGAGCCGGTCGCGGATCTCGTCCTTGGCCTGGTCGAAGCCCTTGCCGCCGCCGACCCGCCGCTCCTCGACCTTGAAGAGGTGCAGCCCCGGCCCGGCCCGCACCAGCTTGCTCGCCTCGCCGTCCTTCAGGGCGAAGACCACCTCCTCCAGCGAGCGCTGCATGGTGCCGCGCCGCAGCCAGCCGAGGTCGCCGCCGTCGCTGGCGCCCGGCCCCTTGGAGACCGTCTTGGCCACGTCCGCGAACGGCTCGCCGCCGGCCACCCGCTCCCGGGCCTTATCGCCCGCCAGCGTGGCGCGGCTGACCTCCCCCGGCGCGGCGTCCTCGGCCAGCGGGACCAGGATGTGCCGCACGTGCCGCTCCTCCTCCCCGGCGAACTCACCCGGGTGGCGCTGGTAGTAGTTCTTCACGTCCTCCTCCGAGAGCTTCACCTTGGAGCGGACCTTGGCCGAGAGCACGTTGTAGCTCTCCAACTGGCTGCGGATCTGCTCGCGGAAGTTGGCCCGGCTCATCCCCTGCTCGGCCAGCATCCCGTCGAGCATCTTGTCGTCGGCGTTGTTCCGCTTCTTGATGTCCTCGATGGCGGCGGTGACCTGCTCCTCCGAGACCTCGATCTGCAGCAGGAGGGCCTGGGCGTGGAAGAGCTTCTCGGCCACCACCACCTCGAAGGAGCGGCGCAGCACCAGCGCCACGGCCCGATCCCGCTCGGGCCCGGGCGGTGACAGGTTGGCCTTCTTCCACTCGTCGCCGGCGCGCTGCTCCAACTCCTGCTGCGTCACCACCTCGCCGTTGACGGTGGCGGCCACCCGGTTGAGGACCACCCGCGCCGGCGTCGGCGCCGACGAGGGTGCGGCCGGCGTCGGGGCCGGATCCGCGGCGAGGGTCAGGGCGAGCAGCGAGAGCGAGAGCAGGGTCACGGGGTCACCGCGGTGAGGGCCGACTGATCGACCTGGATGGTGGCGCGGCCGCGGAGCGCGGCCAGGTACTCTTCCTGGGCGCGGGCCCGGCGGTCGCGGAGCAGCCGCTCGCCCACCTCGCCGCGCGCCTGGTCGAGGGTGCGCTTGCTGGCCGCCTTGCGCTCCAGGACCCGGAAGAGGTGGAAGCCGTAGGGCGAGGGGACCACGTCGGAGATGGAGTTGAGGGGCAGCGAGAAGCAGACGTCGAAGACCTCGGGGAAGCCGGAGCCGCGGCCGATCCAGCCGAGCTCGCCGCCGTTCTTCCCCTCCGGTGCGATGGAGCTGGCGCGAGCCACCTCGGCGAACCGGGCCGGATCGCGGCGCAGCTTGTCTCGGAGCGTGATCGCCTCGTCGCGGCTGGAGACCACCACCTGGAGCACCCGGACCCGCTCCGGCTCGGCGAACTCGGCGGCGTGCTCCGCGAACCACCGCTCCACCTCGGCCGGCGCCACGGTGATGCGCGGGAAGACCTCGTCGTGGAAGAGCCGCTCCACGGCGAGCTGGTCCTTGAGCCGGGCCTTGAGCTCGGCCTGGCTGAGCCGCTCGCGGGCCAGCAGGTCGTCGAAGTGCGTGCCCGGGTACTCCCCGCGCACCCGCAGGAAGGCGCGCTCCACCTGCTCCTGGCTGACGTTGACGGAGCGGGCCCGGGCTTGCTGCAGCAGCAGCGCCCGGTCGACCAGGTCGTCGAGCACCCGCCTGCGGAGCGCCTCGGAGGGGGCCTCGCCCTCGCCCCCGGCGCGGATCTGGCGCAGCTCGCGGGCCAGGGTCTCGGCCGGGATGGGCTCGCCGTTGACGACCGCCACGGCGCGCGGTCCGGCCTCGGCCACCGTGGCCGCGCCACCCCCGCAACGACCGCAGGACGCGGCGGCGAGGGTGACGAGGGCCAGGAGGCCGAGCGGGCCGGCGCGGCGCACTACCTGGCGGCGGGCGGCGCGGGCGGCGGCATGCTGCCCGGCATGCCCGGCGTCCCGGGAGGACCGGCCGGCGGGGCGGTGACGACGACCGCCTCGAGTGCCTTGTCGTCGATGGTGACCTTGGCCTCGTCGCGCAGCTTCTTCACCAGCTCGTCGAACTCCTTGGTGCGCTTCTCGCGCGACAGCTTCTGGCTGATCTGGGCCTTGACCTGGTCGAAGGAGCGGGAGAGCTCCTCCTGCACGCCGGCCAGGCGGATCACGTAAACGCCCTGGGTCCCCTGGATGACGCCCGAGGTCTCGCCGGCCTTGAGGGTGAAGGCGGCGGTGGCCAGCTCCTTGCCGAAGCTCTTCTCCAGCTCCTCGGCCGACTTGAAGCCGAGGTCGCCCGAGACGCCCTTGCTGGCCGCGTCCTCGGTGAACTCGCCGACCGCCTGCTGGAAGGCCATGGGGTTCTTCTTCTCCTCGGCCTTCACCTTGGCGATCGCCTTCTGCGCCAGGGCCACCTTCTTGGCCCGCTCCGGCGTGCCGGCCGGGGCGTTGAGGACGATGGCGGCGACGCGCGCCTTGCGGGGGCGGACGAACTCGTCCTTGTGCTCGTCGTAGTACTTCTGCAGCTCGGCGTCGGGCAGCTCCTTGCCGGCGACTCCGTCCTGGAACGACCGCTGCACCAGCTTCTGCACCATGATCTTGCGCAGCGTCAGCTGCACCTCGGGATCCTGGTCGAGCTTCTGGCGCTTGGCCTCCTCGGCCAGCACCTCGAAGCGGACCAGGTTGTCGAGGAACTCCTTCTTGCGCTCCAGCGTGTTGTAGCGGGCGCGGATGAAGGGCGACTGCTCGTCGAGCCGGGCCTTGAACTCGTCGGCGGTGATGGTGATGTCCTTGCCGGTGGCGACGGCCGGGCCGGTCTTCTTGGGGCCAGAGTTGCCGCAGGCGGCGAGGCTCACGGCGGCGACGACGAAGAGGATTCTACGGATCATGGGGGCGAGGCTCCTTCGTGTGGACGGCGGCTGGGCCGCACGCATTCAAGGCGCGGAAAAGACCACGGAATGACGGAGGGATCAAGCGCTACGGACGCAGCGGGAGAGGGCCGCCACAAGCTCGGTGGCGGCCAGCAGCAAAGCCCGGCCGTCCGTGGCCTCCTGCGCCGGGGAGACCACCGGGGGCGGCCTCGCCACCGCCAGCTTCTTGCCGGTCGGGCCGCGGGCCGGCCGGGTGGCGCGGGCCGGGGCCGGGACGGCCGCCGGGGGCGGGCCGATCCGGGCCACCAGCTTCATGTCCGGGGTGAGCCGCCAGGCGCCGGCCGAGCCCTGCACCGCCCTGGCCAGCAGGAACGGGTCGAGCGCCGCCCCCTCGCCCAGCGTCAGGATGATGCGCCCCGGCCCGGTCTCCAGCGCCCGGATCCGCAGGGCCCGCAGCCGCACCTTGAGCTTCATCACCTCGCCGAGCGCGTCGACCTCGTCGGGTGGATCGCCGCAGCGATCCACGATCTCGTCGCGGATCTCCTCCAGCTCCTCGTCGGTGGAGGCCTGGGCGTAGCGCTTGTAGAAGTAGAGCCGCTGGTGGACGTCGGGCATGTAGGGGTCGGGGATGAAGGCCGGCAGCGGCAGGGCCACGTCCGGGTCGATCTCCTCGCGGGGCGCCTCGCCCTTCAACTCGCGCACCGCCTCGTCGAGCAGCTGGGTGTAGAGCTCGAAGCCGATGGCCTCGATCTGCCCCGACTGGTCCTTGCCCAGCAGGTTGCCGGCGCCGCGGATCTCGAGATCGTGCGAGGCGATCTGGAAGCCGGCCCCCAGCTCGGAGAAGCGCTGCAGCACCTCGAGCCGCTTGCGCGCGTCCTTCGTGACCGGGCGCCGCGCCGGCACCAGCAGGTAGGCGTAGGCCCGCTCGCGGCTGCGGCCGACCCGGCCGCGGATCTGGTAGAGCTGCGCCAGCCCGAAGTGGTCGGCGCGGTTGACGATGATGGTGTTGGCGCTGGGGATGTCGAGGCCGCTCTCGATGATCGAGGTGGCCAGCAGCACGTCGAGTTCGCGGTCGACGAAGCGCCCCATCACCTTCTCCAGCTGCCCCTCGCCCATCTGCCCGTGGGCCACGCCGATGCGGGCGCTCGGCACCAGCTCGGTGAGGAACTTCTCCATCGAGCCGATCGAGCGGACCCGGTTGTGCACGAAGAAGACCTGCCCGCCGCGCTTCAGCTCGGTCTCGATGGCCTCCTTCACCGAGGTCGGGTCGAACTTCATCACGAAGGTGCGGATGGCGCGGCGATCCTCGGGCGGGGTGGCGATGATGGAGAGGTCGCGGGCCCCGGCCAGGCTCATGTGCAGCGTGCGTGGGATGGGCGTGGCCGTCAGGGTCAGCACGTCGACCAGCTTGCGCAGCTTCTTGAGCCGCTCCTTGTGGGCCACGCCGAAGCGCTGCTCCTCGTCGACCACCACCAGCCCCAGCGACTGGAAAGAGACGTCGTTGGCCAGCAACCGGTGGGTCCCGATCAGGATGTCGACGCGGCCGGCGGCCGCCTCCTTGAGCACCCGCCGCACCTCCTCGGGCCGCTTCATGCCCGAGACCCCCTCGACCCGGACCGGGTAGCCCTTGAAGCGCTCGCGGAAGGAGCGCTCGTGCTGGGCGGCCAGGATGGTGGTCGGCACCAGCACCGCCACCTGCTTCTTGCCGAGCACCGCCACCATGGCGGCCCGCATCGCCACCTCGGTCTTGCCGTAGCCGACGTCGCCGCAGACCAGCCGGTCCATGGGCCCGCGCAGCCCGGTCCCGCCCTTGCGCAGGTCGCGCAGCACGTCGTCGATGGCCTTCTGCTGGTCGGGGGTCTCGTCCCAGCGGAACTCGGCCTCGAACTCGCGGAACATCTCGTCCGGCTCGGCGAAGGCGTGGCCGGGGTGGGCCACCCGGGCGGCGTAGACGTCGAGCAGCTCGGCCGCCATCTTGAGCAGCTGCTCCTTGACCCGGGCCTTGCGCAGCGCGAAGGACCCGCCGCCGAGCCGATCCAGCCGGACGCTGTCGGGAGAGGCCCCGCTGAACTTCTGCACCTGCCGCAGCTTGCCGACCGGGAGGTAGAGCCGGTCGGCGCCGTCGTAGGCCAGCACCAGGAAGTCGCCCTCCACCCCCCGGATCTGCATCTTGGTCAGCCCCAGGTAGCGGGCGATGCCGTGCTCGACGTGGACCACCAGGTCGCCGTCGTTGAGGTCGCGGAAGGCGGCCGCGAAGGCATGCTCCTCGCGGGTGGCCCGGGCCTTCTTGCGGACCCGCCGGCCGAAGATCTCCTCGTCGGAGAGCAGCGCCAGCTTCGCCTCGCCGTCGACGAAGCCGCCGGAGAGCTCGCCGGGGACGAGGGTGGCGTGGATGCCGGCGTCGTAGAGGGCGCCAGGGTCGCCGAGCGGCGCCGTCCCCGGGCGCGTCGCCTGGCGGCGGTCCTCCAGCAGCCGGCGCAGCCGGTCGGCCGAGGAGGGGGTCGAGCAGGCCACCACCGTGGTCAGCCCGCGCTGCCGCCAGTCGTCGAGCCGCCGGGTCAGCGGTGTGAGCGCCCCCTCGTCGGCGTGGGCCGCCTCGATCTCGCCGCGCAGGTCGCTGGTCTCGGTGAGCGAGAAGCGGACCGGCTCGCCCTTCCCGAGGAAGAGGCGGTGGCGGCGCACCAGCGGGCGGGCCGAGAGCAGCGCCAGCGCCCCGGCCTTGTCGAGGGCGTGGGCCGCCGGCGGCAGGCAGAGCTCCTCGCGCTTGAGCGCCCCGGCGTGCTCGGTGGCCAGGGCGGCGTCGAAGGCGTCGAGCGTCTCCTCCAGCAGGTCGGCCTCGTCGAGGTAGCCGACCGTCCCGGCCGGCAGGTAGTCGGCCAGGGTCACCAGCCCGCCGCGGTGGAAGCCAGGGAGCAGCGCCTCCTGGCCGAAGAAGGGGACCCCCTGCTCGATGGCGTCGAGCACCTCGCGCACCCGCGAGGTGGGCCGGTTGACCTGCTCGGCGGTGGCCCGCACCGCCTGGCTCGCCGCCGCCTTGCCCTCCTCGGTGAAGAGGGCCTCGCGGGCCGGGCAGGTCAGCACCGTCACCGCCGCGCCCCCGGCGTTGCTCCGCTGTGACTGGGGGTCAAAGGCTCGGACGCTCTCGACCTCGTCGCCGAAGAACTCCAGCCGGGCCGGCCCGGCCTCGGCCGGACTCCAGAGGTCGAGGATGCCGCCCCGCACCGCGAAGCTGCCGGGGTCCTCCACCAGCGGCACCCGGGCGTAGCCGAGCGAGGTGAGCCGGGTGGCCAGCAGCTCGCGGTCGATGGTCAGCCCGGCCGCCAGCAGGTCCGAGCCGGCCTCGAAGAGCGGGCGCGGCACCTGGCGCCGGCAGAGCCCGCGCACCGAGACCACCACCGCCTGGATCGAGGCCGGGTCGAGGTGGAGCCGGGCCAGCGCCGAGAGCCGCTCCATCTCCACGCCGCGGTCGGGCGAGAGGTCGTCGTAGGGGAGGACGGCGTCGGCCGGGATCCGCAGCACCGCCGGGTCGCCTAGGAAGAAGCAGAGGTCCCGGGCCAGCAGGTCGGCCTCCTCCTCGTCGGTGGCCACCGCCAGCACGCAGCGGGCCCGGGCCGGCCCCGGCGCCAGCAGCTGCTGCACCAGCCGTGCGCGGGCCGCGCCCGGCAGGCCGGTCACCTCGACCGCACCGCCCTCCGCGAGGGCACGCCGCACCCGGGCGGTGGCGTCGGTCGGGGGCGGCATCGGGGCGTTCTAGCACCAAAATGCCCGCTTCCTTGATCCCCGGCCTCACCATGACTATCCTCTTGGCTGGCGCAGTACGTCGCCGAGGGGCCCTGTTGCGCAACTGGTCGTCAAGGCTGGGAAAGTTCCCGCTCATCGCCGCGGTGGCATTGGCCGCCTGCGGCGGCGCCGAGCCCTCGCGCCTCGCCATCCGCGAGGACGCTGCTCCGGCCTTGGCTGCGCTCGCCTCGCCGGCCACGGCCGGGGCCGCGCTCCTCTTCGCGGGCGATCTCCCCGGGGCCCGCGCCGCCTACGAGGCCGAGCTCTCCAGCCGCCCCGACCAGCTCGGCCCCTTGAACGATCTCGCCGTCGGCTACCTGCTCGACGGCCACGTCGACGCAGCCAGGCGCCTGCTCGACGAGGTGGTGGCCAGCGGCACGCCGCGGCAGCAGCAGGCGGCGCTCCTCAACCTCGGCGCGCTCTACGCCGTCGAGGGGCACGCCGTGGCCGCCCAGGCCTACCTCGAGGCGGCCCGCGCCCTCGATGCCACCCGCCCCGAGCCGCACTACGCCCTGGCGCTGCTGGCCGACGCCCGCGGCGAGACCGCGGCGGCCCGCGCCGCGCTTCGTGAGGCGGTCCGGCTCGACGACGGCAGCGCCCGCGCCGCCTTCGCCTTCCCGTTCCGCGAGGGGCGCCGTCACCTCGAAGGCCTGCTGGCCGAGCAGGCCGGCGACACCGCCGCGGCCGGCGCCGCCTGGCGAGAGCTCTCCGGTGCCCGCTTCCCCGCCGTGGCCGGGGCCGCCCAGCGCCACCTGCTCGAGCGGTAGGGGCGAACGGTGCAGGGCCCAGCTGGCGAGCTCGACCGGCGTGAGCGCGAGGTGCTGCGCGCCTTGGTCCACGACTACATCCAGACCGGCGAGCCGGTCGCCTCCGGGCCGCTCCTCTCCCGCCACGAGCTCGACGCCTCCCCGGCCACCATCCGCAGCGTCATGAGCGATCTCGAGGCGCTCGGCTTCCTGGAGAAGCCGCACGCCTCCTCGGGGCGCATCCCCACCGAGCGCGGCTACCGGCTCTACGTCGACACCCTGCTCAAGTTCCGGCCCCCCTCGCAGGCCGAGCGCGACCGCATCACCACCCTCACCACCCTCACCACCGACGCCCTCGACGTCTCGCGCCTGCTGGAGGGGACCGCCGACCTGCTCCACTCGCTCTCGCACCACGCCGGCGTGGTCACCACCCCGCGCCCCCGGCCCGACCCGGTCCGGCAACTCGAGTTCGTGCGGCTGCGCGAGAACCGGCTGCTGGCGGTCTTCGTCTCGGAGGCCGGCATCGTCACCAACAAGCTGGTGCAGCTCGAGTTCCCGGTCGAGGCCGGCGAGCTGGACCGGGCCGCCGCCTACCTCAACGAGCGCATCCTCATGGCCGGCGCCGCCGCCACCAGCCTCGACACCCTGCGCGAGCGCATCCTCGAGGACATGCGGGCCGACCACTCCACGCTGCAGGGGCTGATGCAGAAGGCGCTGCGGCTGGCCGAGCAGGCCTTCGCCGCACCCCCGGTGGCCGAGGTGCAGCGGGTGCTGGTCGACGGCGAGGCCAGCTTCCTCGACGCCCCGGAGTTCGCCGACGTGCAGAAGGCCCGGGCCCTGCTCAAGGCCTTCGCCGAGAAGGACCGGATCCTGCGGGTGCTCGACCGGGTGCTGCGCTCGCAGGAGGTGCAGATCTTCATCGGCGCCGAGAGCGAGTTCGCCACCGTGCCGGACGTCTCGGTGGTGGCCGCCCCGTATGGGGTCGCCGGCCAGGTGCTCGGCACCCTGGCGGTGGTCGGGCCGACCCGGATGAACTACGCCCGGGTCATCCCGCTCGTCGACCTGACCGCCCGCGAGCTCTCCCGGGCGCTGGCGCAACGCTCCGACACTATGGGATGATGAGATCCACTCCATGAGCGAAAAGCACCAGACAGGCAGCTTCAAGGCCGACATCCCCACCGACGCCGTCGAGGAGGCCCTGCGCTCGGTGGAGCGGGTCACCGGCGCGCACGCCGAGGAGCCAGGCGAGGTCGTCGAGGTGGAGGGCGGGGCCACCGCCCCCGGCGATGAGGCCGGGGGCCTTCAGGCCCAGCTCGACCTCTCCCAGGCGCTCGGTCGGGAGACGCAGAAGAAGCTGGAGGACGTCCACGACCGCTGGGTTCGCGCCGCGGCCGACCTGGAAAATTACAAGAAGCGGTCACAAAAGGAGCGCGAGGAGGTCCAGAAGTTCGGGGTGGAGAAGCTGGTCAAGGACCTCCTCCCGGTGCTGGACAACCTGGATCGCGCCCTGGCGGCCGCCGCCGAGGACGATCCGCTGGTGGCAGGGGTGAAGCTGGTGCGGACCTCCTTCGAGCAGGCGCTCTCCCGCCAGGGCGTCAAGGGCTTCAGCGCGCTGGGCCAGCAGTTCGACCCGGCCCGGCACGAGGCCCTCATGCAGGTGCCGACCGCCGAGGTCCCCCCTGGGTGGGTGGCGCTCGAGCACGCCCGCGGCTTCACCCTGCACGAGCGGCTCATCCGCCCGGCCATGGTCGGGGTGGCGGTGGCGCTGCCCGGACCGGCCGAGTCGCCGGACCAGGCGAGCGAGTCATGAGCAAGGTCATCGGCATCGACCTCGGCACCACCAACAGCTGCGTCGCCGTCATGGAAGGCGGCGAGACGGTGGTGATCCCCAACAGCGAGGGCTCCCGCACCACGCCCTCGATGGTGGCCTTCACCGAGGGCGGGGAGCGGCTGGTCGGCCAGATCGCCAAGCGCCAGGCCATCACCAACCCCGAGTCGACGGTCTACGTCGTCAAGCGGCTCATCGGCCGCAAGCTCGACGAGCCGGAGGTGAAGCGCTCGGTCGGGCTGGTGGCCTACCGCATCGTCGGCGCCGAGAACGGCGACGCCTGGGTCGAGGCCGAAGGCAAGAAGCTCTCCCCCGCCGAGATCTCGGCCATGATCCTCGGCAAGATGAAGCAGACCGCCGAGGACTACCTCGGCGAGCAGGTCACCGAGGCCATCGTGACCTGCCCGGCCTACTTCAACGACGCCCAGCGCCAGGCCACCAAGGACGCCGGCCGCATCGCCGGCCTCAACGTGCTGCGCATCATCAACGAGCCGACCGCGGCGGCCCTGGCCTACGGCATCGACAAGCAGAAGGCCGGCAAGAGCGAGCGGGTCGCGGTCTACGACCTCGGCGGCGGCACCTTCGACATCACCATCCTCGAGCTCAACCAGGGCGTCTTCGAGGTCAAGGCCACCAACGGCGACACCTTCCTGGGCGGCGAGGACTTCGACCAGCGCATCATCGACTGGCTGGCCAAGCGCTTCAAGGACCAGACCGGCGTCGACCTGAAGAAGGACCGGATGGCGCTGCAGCGGCTCAAGGAGGCGGCCGAGCGGGCCAAGCACGAGCTCTCCAGCGCCGGCGAGACCGAGGTCAACCTGCCCTTCATCACCGCCGACGCCAGCGGCCCCAAGCACCTGGCCGAGGCCATCGACCGGGCCACGCTCGAGGAGCTGGTCGGCGACCTGGTCGAGCGGACCATCGAGCCCTGCAAGATCGCGCTCAAGGACGCCGGGGTCACCGTGCAGCAGCTCGACACCATCATCCTGGTGGGCGGCATGACCCGCATGCCCAAGGTGCAGGAGGTCGTGAAGCGCTTCTTCGGGCGCGAGCCGCACAAGGGCGTCAACCCCGACGAGGTGGTGGCCATGGGCGCCGCCATCCAGGGGGCGGTGCTCAAGGGAGAGGTCAAGGACGTCCTGCTGCTCGACGTCACCCCGCTCTCGCTGGGCGTCGAGACCTCCGGCGGCGTCTTCACCCGCATCATCGACAAGAACACCACCGTCCCCTGCAAGAAGTCGCAGGTCTTCTCCACCGCCGTCGACAACCAGCCGCTGGTCTCGGTCCATGTGCTGCAGGGCGAGCGCGAGATGGCGGCCGACAACAAGACCCTGGGCCGCTTCGAGCTGGTGGGCATCCCGCCGGCGCCGCGCGGGGTGCCGCAGATCGAGGTCACCTTCGACATCGACGCCAACGGCATCGTCCACGTCGGCGCCAAGGATCTCGGCACCGGCAAGGTCCAGCAGATCCGGCTCACCGCCTCCTCCGGCCTCAGCGAGGAGGAGATCCAGCGCATGGTCCGCGAGGCCGAGTCGAACAAGGGCGACGACAAGAAGAAGAAGGAGGTCGCCGACCTCCGCAACAACGCCGAGGGGCTCATCTACACCACCGAGAAGAGCCTCGAGGAGTACGCCAGCGCCCTGAAGCAGGAGGACCTCGACGAGATCCGCGCCGACCTCCAGGCCCTGCAGGCGGTGCTGGTGGCCGGCGACCCGGGCGCCATCAAGGAAGGGCTGGCCCGGCTCGAGGGCAGCGCCTACCGGATCGCCGACGCCATCTACGCCCAGCAGGGCACCAACACCTGATCCGGTATCGCCGGCTTGCCAGCGCCACCTCTCGAAGGGCTGATCTCAATTGGACAAGCGCGACTACTACGAGGTCCTCGGCGTCGCCCGGGACGCTGACGCCGCGGCGCTCAAGACCGCCTACCGCAAGCTGGCCCACCAGTACCACCCCGACAAGAACCAGGGTGACCAAGCGGCCGAGGAGCGGTTCAAGGAACTGACCGAAGCCTACGCCGTCCTCTCCGACCCGGAGAAGCGGGCCCGCTTCGACCGCTTCGGCCACGCCGGCGGCGGCGGCGGGCCGGGCGACCCCTTCGGCTTCGGCATGGGAGGGGCCTCGATCAACGACATCTTCGGGGACATCTTCGGCGAGGTCTTCGGCGGCGGCGGCGGGCGGCGCACCCGGCAGCGGGCCCGCGGCGAGGACTACCGCTACCACCTCGAGCTCACCCTCGAGGAGGCGGCCTTCGGCGTCACCAGGCGGCTGCGCATCCCGCGCCCCACCCCCTGCCAGCCCTGCAAGGGGAGCGGCGCCAAGGCCGGCACCGCCCCCACCACCTGCCCGACCTGCGGCGGCAGCGGCGAGGTCCGGCTCACCCAGGGCTTCTTCGCCATCGCCCGCACCTGCCACCACTGCCAGGGGGCCGGGCGGGTCATCACCGAGAAGTGCCCGGCCTGCGGCGGGGCCGGCGCCACCCGCGACGAGGTCGACCTGGAGGTGGCCATCCCGCCCGGCGTCGACACCGGCACCCGCGTCCGCTCGGTCGGCGACGGCGGCCCCTCGCCGATGGCCGGCGGCCAGGCCGGCGACCTCTACGTGGTCATCCAGGTCAAGGAGCACCAGCTCTTCCGCCGCGAGGGGACCGAGATCGTCTGCGAGGTGCCGGTCTCCTTCACCCAGGCGGCGCTGGGGGCCACCATCGAGGTGCCGACCCTCGACGGCCCGCACAAGCTCAAGCTCTCCCCCGGGACCCAGACCGGGTCGACCGTCAAGGTGCGGGGCAAGGGGGTGCCGGGGCTCAACGGCGGCGGGCGCGGCGACCAGCACGTGGTGGTCTTCGTCGAGACCCCGACCCACCTCGGCAAGGAGCAGCGCGAGCTGCTGGAAAAGTTCGCCGAGCTCTCCGGGGAGGCCACCCACCCGCGCGGCCACAGCTTCTGGGAGAAGGCATCGGAACTCTGGCGGGACGCGAAGAAGAAGCGGTAAGAGTGCCAGCCATGCGCGCCCCCGCCACCCGCCCCCGCCCGCCGCCGCCTGCACCGCTGGCCCGGCTGGCCCTGCTGCTGGCCCTGGCCGGCGGGCTCTCCGCCTGCGCCCCCGGCACCGTGGTGGTGCGAGGTCAGGAGCTGCCGGTGGCCCAGGCCGACCGGCTGGTCCGCGACGAGCTGGCCCTGGAGCGGGCCGCCGCCCTGAAGCTCCCTCCGGCCGAGAAGGCCGCCCGGCTCGAGGCGCTGGCCGGCCGCTACCCGGGCGTTCCGATCTCGGCCGAGCTGCTCCACGAGGCCTCCCGCGCCTGGCGCGCCGCTGGCGAGCGGCAGCGAGCCGCCGCCGCGCTCTCCCGCCTGCTGGTCGAGTACCCGCTCTACCCGGCCGCCACCCAGGCCAAGCTGGAGCTGGCGCTGCTCGACCTCGAGCAGGGGCGGCTCCGCGACGGGCTGGCCACCCTCTCCTCCATCTACCCGCGCCTCCCGGCCGCCGACCAGCCGGCCACGGCGCGGGCCGCCGCTGGCGCCGCCGAGACCGGCCGGCTCTGGCCCGAGGCCCTGCGCTGGTGGAGCGAGCTCGCCTCCCGCACCAGCGACCCCGAGCGCGCCGAGGCGCTGGCCCGCGCCGGCGACGTCATCGACGCCCGGCTCGCCACCGCCGAGCTGCTGCGGCTGCGCGAGACCCTCCCGCCCGATGCCCCGGTGCTGGCGGCCGTGACCATGAAGCTGACCCGCATCCGGCTCCACGAGCACGACTACCCGGCCGCCGAGCGCGAGGCCCGCGGGCTGATCGCCGCCTGGCCCGGCTCGCCCTGGGTCCCCGACGCCCGGGCGGTGCTGGATCGGCTCACCCGGCTCACCACCGTCAAGCCGAACGTCATCGGCGTGGCGGTGCCGCTGTCGGGCACCTTCAAGCGCTGGGGAGAGGTGATCCTGCAGGGGATCGCCCTGGCCCTGCCCGAGGGCTCCGGCTACACGGTGGTGGTGCGCGACACCCGCGGCGAGCCGGACGGCGCCGCTACCGCCATCGAGCAGCTGGCCCTCGACGAGCAGGCCATCCTGGTGGTGGGCGGGGTGAGCAGCGGGGAGGCCGAGCGGGCCGCCGTCACCGCCGAGGAGCTGGCGGTCCCGTTCATCTCGCTCTCCAAGCAGGAGAACGTCACCGACGCCGGGCCGTACGTCTTCCAGGGCATGCTCACCGCCAGCGCCCAGGCCCGGGCGCTGGCCGACCTCTTCATGGGCAAGCGCGGCATGAAGCGCTTCGGCCTGCTCTACCCGTCGGTCACCTACGGCACCGACCTGGCCAACGCCTTCTGGGAGGAGGTCGAGGCCCGCGGCGGCGAGGTCCGCGCCGCCGAGACCTACCTCATCGACCGCACCACCTTCACGCCGCTGGTCAAGGCGATGGTGGGCCGGCTCTACACCGAGGAGCGCCCCGAGTTCGTCGAGGCCGCCAGGGAGATCGCCCAGAAGGAGCCGGATCCGTTCCGCCGGCGCAAGGCGCTGGAGCGGCTGCACGACGGCCTGCCGCCGGTCATCGACTTCGACGCCATCCTGGTGGCCGACTTCTCCCGCAACGTGAAGCTGATCGCCCCGGCGCTGGCGGTGGAGGACGTCGTCACCATCACCTGCCTTCCGGAGGAGCTGAAGCGGCTGGAGAAGAACGCCGAGAGGAACTCGGAGAAGAATGCCGACAAGGGCGCGCCGCGGCGGGAGCTGCAGGCGGTCCAGCTCATCGGCGGCAACGGCTGGGGCGGCGACCCCTCGCTCTTCGACGCCGGGCCGGGCGGCGCCGGGCGCCACGTCCGCTGCGCCATCTACGTGGACGGCTTCTTCGCCGGCTCGGCACGCCCCGAGACCCGCCGCTTCGTCGAGGCCTACCGCGCCAGGTACCAGGCCGAGCCGACCATCCTCGAGGCCAGCGCCCACGACGCCGTCAAGCTGGCGCGGCAGGTGCTGGAGCAGGAGAAGGCCCAGACCCGCGCGGCGCTGCGCGACGGGCTGGCCAATCTCAAGGGCTTCAAGGGGGCCACCGGGGACCTGAGCTTCTCGCCTCGCCGCACCCCGGACAAGGAACTCTTCTTCCTCACCCCCGACCGCGACGGCGTGCGCGAGCTGACCCGCGCCGAGCTCAACGCCCGCCCGGCCGCCGCCGGCGCCGGACCCTAGCGGAGGCCACGCCTGAGCGGCCGCCCCAGCGTCGACGACCTGCTCGGCCCGGGCGGCGCGCTCGATCGCGCGCTGCCCGCCTATGAGCAGCGCTCCGACCAGCTGCAGATGGCCCACGCCGTCGAGCGGGCCCTCACCGAGCGTCACCACCTGGTGGTGGAGGCCGGCACCGGCACCGGCAAGACCCTGGCCTACCTGGTCCCGGCCGCGCTCTCCGGCCGGCGGGTGGTGATCTCGACCGCCACCAAGGCGCTGCAGGAGCAGATCTGGTGGAAGGACCTGCCGCTGCTGCGCGACCGCTGCGGGCTCCACGTCGAGGCCGCCTACCTGAAGGGGCGCTCCAACTACCTCTGCGTCGAGCGGCTGGTCCGCTTCGACCGGGCCCCGACCTTCGCGGTGCGCGACGAGGCCTCCGACTGGCCGGCGCTGCGGGCCTGGGCCGACTCGACCGAGACCGGCGACCGGGCCGAGCTCGACCTCCCCGACCAGTTCGCCGCCTGGCGCGACCTCTCGGCCACCAGCGAGACCTGCCTGGGGCGCGAGTGCGACCTCTACCAGGAGTGCTTCGTCACCAGGGCGCGGGCCCGGGCCGCCGAGGCCGACCTGGTGCTCGTCAACCACCACCTCTACATGGCCGACCTCGGCATGCGGACCGGCACCGCCGGCGCCGAGGTGCTGCCCGGCCACGACGTGGTGATCTTCGACGAGGCCCATGCCCTGGAGGAGGTGGCCACCGAGTACTTCGGGCTCGAGGTCTCCTCCTGGCGCGTCGAGGAGCTGGGGCGCGACGCGGCGCGGGCGGTCTCCGACCGGCCCGACCTGGCCGCCATGATGAAGGAGCTGACCGGCGAGCTGCGCCGGGCCGGCGAGCGCTACTTCGAGGAGGTGGGCGCGGCGCTGCGGGCCACGGCCGGCGGGCGGGGCGGGGGACGGAGCGGGGGACGGACGGCCTCGCGGCCGGCGCGCGGCGACGAGGAGCCGGCGCGGGCGCCGCTCTCGGCCGAGTCACTGGCCTCGACCGTCGAGGCCCGGC
>JANYBC010000069.1 GCA_025360965.1 Anaeromyxobacter sp.
GCCGGCGCGGGCGCCGCTCTCGGCCGAGTCACTGGCCTCGACCGTCGAGGCCCGGCAGCGGCTCGACGCCGCGCTCGACCGGCTGCGAGACACCCTGGCCGACTCCGACGCGGCGCCGCTGGCCCAGCTGGCGCGGCGGGCCGGCGAGGTGCGGGTCGAGCTGGCGGCGGTGACCGCCCTCAACGAGCCGACCCGGGTCTACTTCGGCGAGACCCGCGGGCGCGGCGTCTTCCTGCGGGCCGCGCCGCTCGACGTCGGGGGCGAGCTCAAGGAGCGGCTCTACGCCCGGCTCGACACCACCATCTTCACGAGCGCCACGCTCTGCGCCCAGGGGCGCTTCGACTTCTTCCGGCGCCAGATCGGGCTCGACCAGACCCTGCCGGTCGAGGAGGCCCGCTTCCCCGGCCCGTTCGACTTCACGACCCAGGCGGCGCTGCTGGTGCCCGACGGGATCCCCGAGCCGAACCAGCCCGGCTTCGTCGAGGCGGCCGCGGCCGTCATCGCCGAGCTCTGCGAGGTGACCGGCGGGCGCGCCTTCATCCTCTGCACCTCCTACCGGAACATGCAGGCCTTCCACGCCGCGGCGGCCGGGCTCCCCTGGCCGCGCCTGCTGCAGGGGGAGCGGCCCAAGCACCGGCTGCTGGAGGCCTTCCGCGCCGAGCCCTCGCTGCTCTTCGCCACCGCCAGCTTCTGGGAGGGGGTCGACGTGCCGGGTGCCGCGCTCTCCCTGGTGGTCATCGACCGGCTCCCCTTCGCGCCGCCCAGCGATCCTGTCACCGCGGCCCGGCTGGCGGCGCTGGAGGCCGAGGGGCGCGACGGCTTCTCCGAGCTGCAGGTGCCGGCGGCGGCGCTGGCCCTGCGCCAGGGCTTCGGCCGGCTGATCCGCACCCGCACCGACCGCGGCCTGGTGACGGTGCTCGACCGGCGGCTGCTGACCAAGGGATATGGCCGCGCCTTCCGAGCCACCCTGCCTCCCAGCCCGCTCCTGCGCAGCGTCGAGGAGGCGCGGGCCTGGTGGAACGCCGGCCCGCGCTGAACGGGGCCGGGCGGCTCAAACCCACAGGTCGTTGCCCGCCGACCCAGGGCTCGGTGTTCCGGGAGCGCCGTCAAGAGTCTTCCTCAGTCGGACCGGGCACTTACGCTTGGCAGGGACCTTGCGAAGAGGGCGGGGCTGCAGCTCCCCGTGGCTCTCCAAGAAAGGCACCTCCATGAGCGAACGTGCAGCAAAGCTCATCTTCTGGATCGGTACGCTGTCGTCGCTGGCCCTCTTCCTCGGCATGACCTGGGACACGCACCGCTCCTTCGCGGCGCTGACCCACGCCGACCGGCTGGACGCCAACGTCATCGCCGGCAAGCGCGTCTTCGAGAAGTACAACTGCAACGACTGCCACACCATCCTCGGCTTCGGCGGCTACTACGCCCCCGACCTGACCCGCGCCTACAAGCGGCTGGGTGAGGACGCCATCCGCCTCAGGGTGGCCTCGCCGGAGACGGCCTTCGCCGACTCCTACCGCAAGATGCCGCAGCAGCACGTCAAGCCGGAGGAGATCGAGCGGCTCGTCGACTTCCTGCGCTGGGTCGGCAACATCGACAACAACGACTGGCCGCCGCAGGACTCGGACACCCGCTGGAAGGCCGCCACCCGGCGGCTGGTGGGCGGGGCCGCCATGTCGCCCGGCGCCGCGCTGGTGGCCCAGGAGAACTGCCTGAGCTGCCACTCCCTCGGCGAGGCCGGCGAGCACCGCGGCCCGCGCCTCGAGTACATCTCCACCCGCCGTGACGCCCAGTGGATAGCGCGGTACCTCGTCAACCCCGAGGCGGTGACCCCGGGCGCGCAGATGCCGGCCTTCGACAAGCTCTCGGAGTCGCAGCGCCAGGCCATCGCCGAGTTCATCTCCAGCCTGGCCGATCGGAGGACGCCGTGAACTTCAAGACCCAGCGGGTCGCCTACCCGTACTTCGTCGTCGCCCTGCTGCTCTTCGCGCTGCAGCTGGTGATGGGGCTCTACCTCGCCTTCAACTACTTCTACACGGTGCCGCAGGGGGTGGTGGACCTCTTCCCGTTCTCCACCGCCCGCGCCATGCACACCAACCTGCTGGTGCTCTGGCTGTTGCTCGGCTTCATGGGCGCCACCTACTACGCGGTGCCCGAGGAGACGCAGAGCGAGCTGGCCTGGCCCAAGGTGGCCTACGCCCAGCTCATCCTGCTCACCGGGACCGGGGTGGCGGCGCTGATCGGCTTCCTCTTCGGCTGGACCCAGGGCCGCCCGCTGCTGGAGATCCCCACCACCCTCGACTTCCTGGTGGTGATCGGGGCGCTGATGTTCCTCGCCAACGTCGGCGTGACCATGATGCGGGCCCGGAACTTCACGGCCACCCAGGGCACGCTGCTGGCCGGCCTGGTCTTCCTGGCCGCCATGTACCTGTTCGGCATGCCCTTCTACGAGAACCTGGCCATCGACTGGTACTACTGGTGGTGGGTGATCCACCTCTGGGTGGAGGGCGCCTGGGAGCTGGTCACCGCCGCGCTGATGGCCTTCATGATGATCCAGCTCACCGGCGTGGAGCGCAAGGTCGTCGAGAAGTGGCTCTACGTGGAGCTCGGCCTCTTCCTCTTCACCGGCCTGGCCGGCACCGGCCACCACTACTACTGGATCGCCGCGCCGAAGTACTGGCTCTGGGTGGGCGGCATCTTCTCGGCGCTCGAGCCGCTCCCCATCGCCTTCATGCTCATCGACACCTGGCGCTCCATGAGGAAGAGCAAGCGGCCCCAGCCGAGGCTGACCTGGGTCTACGTCATCGGCATGGCGGTGCTCCACTTCGTGGGCGCCGGCCTCTTCGGCTTCGCCCACACGCTGCCGCAGATCAACTACTACACCCACGGCAGCCAGGTGACCGTCTCCCACGGCCACCTCGCCTTCTTCGGCGCCTACGTGCTGCTCAACCTCTCCTTCTTCTACTTCGCCATCCCGCGCCTCAAGGGCTTCCCCGACGGGCGCTATGACGAGCGGGGAGGCCACTGGGGCTTCTGGATGCTCAGCTCCGGGGTGGTCGGCATGAGCCTCGCCATGGCCGTGGCCGGCGTGCTCCAGACCTACCTGGAGCGGGTGCAGGGCCAGCCCTACATCGTGGCCCAGTCGCCCATCCGCTTCTGGATGGCCATCGTCTTCCTGCACGGGCTGCTGGCGCTGGCCGGCGCGCTCACGGTGATCAAGCACCTGCTGACGCTCAAGCCGGCGCCCGTCGCAGAGGCCTGACCCCGGCCCGACTCCCCGCCGCACCGCTCCCCGCGTCGCCCGGCTCCGGCCAGGGTGGCGCGGGGCGCCTCACGTCGGGGGGACGTTCGTGGCCGCAGCCGCGGCGGCGGCGCGCAGCCGGCTGTCGGCGTCGGAGCAGGGGAGCCGGACCGTGAAGGTCGAGCCGACCCCCACCTCGCTAGCCACGTCGATCGAGCCGCCGTGGGAGAGGACGATCTTGCGGGCCAGGTTGAGCCCCAGCCCGGTGCCCTCGCCGGGCGCCTTGGTGGTGAAGAAGGGCTCGAAGAGCCGCTTCATGTGGCTGGCCGAGATCCCCTTGCCGGTGTCGGCGATGGTCAGCACCGCGTGGGGGCCGTCGCGGAGCAGCTCCACCACCACCCGGTTGGGCCGCCCCTCCTCCCGCGCCTGCACGGCGTTGACGACCAGGTTGAGCACCACGTCGACCAGCTCGCCGCGGTGGCCGGTGATCCAGACCGGCCCCTGCAGGTCGACGCGGGCCGCGGCGTTGCGCAGCTCGAAGGCGGCGGTGCGCACCACCGCCTGCACCACCTCGCCCAGCTCCACCGACGCGGCCGGCTCGCCGGCCTGGTCGCGCCGCGACAGCGAGCGCAGGTTGTTGACGATCTGCCGGATGCGATCCATCCCGGCCAGGCTCTCGTCGATGGCGCCGGCGGCCTGGCGCCGCGCGAAGGCCAGCTCCGG
Organism: Anaeromyxobacter sp.; assembly: GCA_025360965.1. Classification (GTDB taxonomy): domain Bacteria; phylum Myxococcota; class Myxococcia; order Myxococcales; family Anaeromyxobacteraceae; genus JADKCZ01. The sequence continues at coordinate 3,959 of JANYBC010000069.1, forward strand.
CCGGGTCACCACCCCGGAGGCCCGCTCCACCGCGCCGGACCCCAGCGCCAGCTCGGAGAGCTCGACCAACGCGGCGTCGAGCGCCCCCACGTACTGCTTCAGCTCGGTCAGGTTGGAGATGACGAAGGCGGTCGGGTTGTTGATCTCGTGGGCCACGCCCGCGGCCAGCACGCCCACCGCGGCCAGCTTGTCGGCCTGCACCAGCCGGGCGTAGAGCCGCTGCTGCTCGCCCACGTCGCGGGCCACCCGGACCACCCGGTCGTTGAGCCGCACCGAGGTGATCTCGAAGACGGTGTCGAAGACCGGGTCCTCGACCTCGACGATGCCGTCGCCCGCCACCGACCACCAGCGCTCGGGGTGGCCGCGCAGCAGGTCGGCCAGCCTGCGCCCGGCCAGCTCGTGCGGCCGGGCCCCCAGCAGCTTGCCGAAGGAGCGGTTGACCCGCACCACCCGCCCCTCGCGGTCGGTGATGAAGACCATCTCGCTGAGCGAGTCGAAGGTGGCCTCCCACTCGACCTTGGCGTGCTCCAGGCTGTCCTGGGCGGTGCGCAGCCGGTAGGCGGCCCACTCGCGGACCTGGTGCAGGTGGCCGGCGATGATGGCCACGGTGACGATGATGCCGGTGTCCCAGGCCCAGCGCGCCACCATCTTCTGCTCGATGCGCCCGGGATCGAACCCCATCGAGAAGGCGTCGCCGACGATCAGCGCGGCCACCGCCCACATGGCCACCACCGCCACCTCGCCGGCCTTGGGCAGCACCACCGCCGCGCCGACCACGCCCACCAGCACGCCGTACCGGACCGGGCTGTCGGCCTCGCCGTGGAGGGCGGCCACCGCCACCGGCACCATCACCACCAGCGCCGACTCGAAGCGGACGAAGCGCAGCAGCGTGGCCACGCCGGCCTGGCGCCTCAGCACCCAGGCGTAGAAGGCGTTGGCCACCAGCAGCACCGCGCCGACCGCCAGCGCCGCCCAGGCGGCCCGCCGCCGGGTGAGCAGGTCGTTGGCGAGATCCACCGCGACGAAGACCGGGACGATGAGCCAGCGCAGCCGCAGCAGCCACTGCAGCCGCTCGGCCATCTCGGCTTCGGGGATCTCGTCGGGGCGGGCGGGGACCGGGCGGTCCATCGGGGCGGGGGCTCCTCTGGCCCCGGAACGGGGTCAGGTCCCTTCCGGGACGCCCCGATCCTAGTATGCTCGCCCCCCCAAGGCGAGGCTCATGGTCCAGATCAACAACGACGCGCGCGAGCTGGCGATCAAGGTCGTGTATTACGGCCCGGCCCTCTCAGGCAAGACAACCAACCTCCAGGCGCTCTACCAGAAGTTCTCGCCGGAGGTCCGTGGCCGGCTCATGACGCTGGACACCAAGGACGACCGGACACTCTTCTTCGACATGATGCCGGTCTTCTTCAAGACCGAGGCCGGGGTCAAGGTGAAGCTCCGGCTCTTCACGGTGCCGGGGCAGGTGATCCACGAGTCGACCCGGCGCATCGTCCTGCAGGGGACCGACGCCGTGATCTTCGTGGCCGACAGCCGGCGCAGCGAGGCGGCCGCCACGCTCGCCTACTGGAACAACATGCTGAAGAACCTGGAGGCCAACGGGCTCGACTACCGGACCCTGCCCCTCGTCATCCAGCTCAACAAGCGCGACCTCCCCGACGCCCGGAGCGAGGAAGAGCTCGGTGACCTGCGCAAGGTGATCCGCCCGCCCATGGTGCCGGCGGTGGCGGTGCGCGGCGAGGGGGTGGCCGAGACCCTCTGGGCCCTGCTCTCCCTCACCTACCGCAGCCTGGACCGGACCATGCGGCTCGGCGAGCGCTGGAAGATCACCGAGCGCGAGTTCCTGGCCCGGGTCTTCGACCACGTCGACCTGAAGGGGACGCGGCTGCAAGGGGAGGCGCCGCCGAAATGAGCCCCGCCCCCTCCTTCCTCCAGCAGAAGCTGCCGTTGGCCGACCTGCTCGACCTCAAGGCGTTCAGCGAGGTCTGCCAGTCCTTCGCCGAGCTCTACCGCGTCGGCCTCAAGGTCTTCGACGAGTCGGGCAACAAGCTGGTGGACGTGAAGGTCGGCAACGCCGACTTCTGCGGCTACATCTGGACCAAGGCGGCCGGGCGCGAGCAGTGCGTCGCCACCGTCGGGCGGGTCAAGTCGGAGCCGGTCGACGAGCTGGCCCGGCCGGTCGCCTTCCAGTGCTTCTCCGGCTGCCGCTACGTGGTGCAGCCGGTGCTCCACGAGGGCGACTCGATCGGCCGGGTGGTCTTTGGCCCCTTCGTGCCGGACGACCTCAAGGAGCTGCCGGCCACGCTCACCGGCATCGCCCCGGACTTCGACGCCACCCAGGCCGGCGCCTACCTGCAGAAGATCCGCCGGGTGCCGCAGGAGACCGCCGAGAAGATCCTCAAGCACTTCATGGATCTGGTGGACGTGCTGGTCTTCACCGGCCACAAGAGCGTCATCGCGGCGCGGCTCCACATCGAGGCGGTGCAGGAGAGCTACCGCGAGCTGGAGGAGAAGAACCGGCTGCTCGAGGAGAGCTACCAGAAGCTCAAGGCGCTGGACCGCCTCAAGTCCAACTTCATCGCCACCATGAGCCACGAGCTGCGCACCCCGCTCACCAGCGTCATCGGCTACTCCGAGATGATGCTGGAGGGGCTGGGCGGCACCCTCAGCGACGAGCAGCGCGAGTACCTCGGCATCATCATGGAGAAGGGCGAGAGCCTGCTCCACCTCATCACCTCGATCCTCGACGTCTCCAAGATCGAGGCCGGGCGGGTGCGGCTGGTGCTGGGCGACGTCGACGTGGCCCAGCTGCTCCGCGACGCCGCCGCCACCGTGCTGCCGGCGGCCCGCAAGAAGCGGGTGCAGGTCACCTGCGAGCCCGGGACCCTGCCGCGCCTCCACGCCGACCGCGAGAAGCTGCGCCAGTGCCTCATCAACCTGGCCTCCAACGCCGTCAAGTTCACCGGCACGGGCGGGAGCGTCACCATCGGCGCCGAGCTGCTCCCCGGCGAGAAGCTGGCGCTGCGCATCAGCGACACCGGCATCGGCATCGCCCCCGAGCACCTCACCCGCATCTTCGACGTCTTCTACCAGGTGGACGGCTCGACCACCCGCGAGTACGGCGGCTCCGGGCTCGGGCTGGCCGTCGTCAAGAGCTTCGTCGAGGCCCACGGCGGCGAGGTCAAGGTCACCTCGACCCCCGGGCGCGGCTCGACCTTCGGCCTGCTCCTGCCCATCCGGCAGCGCCCCGAGCCGGCCCTCACCCCCTCGCTGCCGCTCCACCCCGTCGCCCCGGCCTGACCCGCGTGGTGCGCCGCCCCCGCGCCGCCGGCGAGTTCGAGCTCATCGCCGCCTTCACCGGCGCCCTGCCGCTCACCGGCCCGGGGGTGCTGCTCGGCCCCGGCGACGACGCCGCCCTGCTGCGCCCGCCGCGTGGCCAGGAGCTGGTGGCCACCGTCGACGCCGTCGTCGAGGGGGTCCACTTCGACCACCGCTTCACTCCGGGTGACATCGGCTGGAAGGCGCTGGCCGTCAACCTCTCCGACCTGGCCGCCATGGGGGCCCGGCCGCTCTGGGCGCTGGTGGCGCTGGCGGTGCCGCCGGCCACCCCGGCCGCCCGGCTGCGGGGAATCGCGGCCGGCCTGGGCGCCTGCGCCCGGCGCCACCGGCTGGCGGTGGTGGGCGGCAACGTCACCCGGGCGGCCCGGCTCTCGCTCACCGTCACCGTCATCGGCGCGGTGGGGCGCGGCCTGGCGCTGCGGCGTGACCGGGCCAGCCCCGGGGAGCTGGTGCTGGTCAGCGGCACGCTCGGCGACGCCGCCCTCGGCCTGCGCCCGGATGCCCCGGCCGCGCTCACCCGCCGCCAGCGCCGCCCCACCCCCCGGCTCGCCCTCGGGCTCGGCCTGCGCCGGATCGCCAGCGGTGCCATCGACCTCTCCGACGGCCTGGTCCAGGACCTCGGCCACCTCTGCAGGGCCTCCGGCGTCGGCGCCACCCTGCGCGCCGCCGACCTGCCGCGCTCCCGCGCCAGCCGCGCGCTGGCCGCGGCGCTGGGCGATCCGTGGGGGGCCGCGCTCACCGGCGGGGAGGACTACGAGCTCTGCGTCACCGTGGCGCCGTCGCGCCTGGCGGCGGCGCGGCGGGCGGCCGGGCGGGCCGGGGTGACGCTGACGCTGGTGGGCGAGCTGACCGGCCCCGGCGGGGTGCGCGTGATCGGCCCGGGCGGCGAGCCGCTGGTCGTCGGCCGCGGCCACGACCACCTGGCGCCGCGCCGCTGAGCCGCTGAGCCGCTGAGCCGCCGCGCCGCGCCGTGCCGTGCCGTGCCGCCGCGCCCGGCCGGCCCGTCGTTTGGATTTCCCCCCGGCTCGACATAGGATCCAGGCAGATGGCACGGCATCCACGCGACGAGCGCATCTCGACCCGACCATCAGCCCGGTGGCAGGACGCCCCGCACCTGGTGGCGATGCGCGGCCGGGCCTCCGACCTGCCGCTCCGGCCCATCGCCACCAGCGGCGGCCTGACCGCCACGCTGCAGGTCAAGCTGCTGGTCAGCTACGGCATCATCGGCGCCGTGCTGGTGGTGGTGATGCCGCCCCTCCGCGAGGCGGTGCCCAACCCCTTCGCCTCCGCCGGGCTGGTGGTGCTCGGCACGCTGGCGCTCGGCTGGGTCCTGACCGTGGCCATCGCCCGCACCGCCCGCGTCGGCCGGCTCAAGGTCTCGGCCGTCGAGATCAGCCGCGGCGACCTCTCGCGGAGCGTGCTCGAGGAGCCGAACCAGACCTTCCACGACGAGATCGACGACCTGACCGTGGCCATCGGCACCATGCAGGAGAACCTGCGCGATCTCGTCTCCCGCATCCAGCGCACCGCCCAGTCGGTGGCCGAGAGCGCCAACGACCTGCAGTCCTCGGCCGAGGAGGTCAACGCCTCCACCGACGAGGTCGCCTCCTCCATGGAGAAGATCGCGGTGGGCGCCGGGCAGCAGTCCGACCTGGTGGAGCGCACCTCCAAGGTGATCGGCGAGATCGCCTCCTCCATCGAGCGCACCGCCAAGAGCGCAGAGGAGGCGGCCCGCGGCTCGACCGAGACCGCCACCGCGGCCGGCTCGGGCGGCGAGGCGGCCCGCCTGGCCGGCGAGAAGGTCAAGAAGGTCTTCGCCCGCATCGAGGCGGCCAGCGAGCAGGTCTTCGCCTTCGGCGAGCGGACCAAGGAGATCTCCAAGATCGTCGAGGCCATCACCCAGGTGGCCAACCAGACCAACCTGCTGGCCCTCAACGCCACCATCGAGGCGGCCCGCGCCGGCGAGTACGGCCGCGGCTTCGCGGTGGTGGCCGAGGAGGTGCGCAAGCTGGCCGACATCTCCGGGCGCTCCGCCGAGCAGATCTCCACCCTGGCCACCGACATCTCCGGCCGCGCCGCCACCGTGGTCGGGACCATGAAGGAGTCGGTCTCCGAGCTGGGCGAGGGGCGCGAAGACCTCAACGCCATCATCAGGGCGCTGGCCGACATCGCCCTCATCGCCCGCACCGGCGCCGACAAGGTCGGCGTCATCTCCGGCGCCGCCCGCGACCAGCTCAAGGGCTCGGCCGACATGGTGCAGGCCATGGACCACATCTCCGACGTGGCCAGCTCCAACGCCGGCGCCACCGAGCAGGTCCGCAAGGTGATCGCCGAGCAGACCGCCGCCGTGGCCCAGATGGCCTCCGCGGCGCAGGAGCTCACCAACCTCTCGGTCGAGCTGCAGACCGTGGTCTCCCGCTTCCGGCTGGCCTGACCGTGGCGAGGCGCTGACCGGTGGACGGGCCGCTGCCCCAGGGAGAGGCCACCGCGCCCCCGCCGGCCCCGCAGAGCGAGCGCCAGGTGGTCTTCCGGATCGGCGGCGAGCGCTACGCCCTGCCGCTCTCGGCGGTGCGCGAGGTGGTCCCGCCCCACCCGCCCTTCGCGCGCGTGCCCCGCGCCGGCGGCGCGGTGCGCGGCGTCATGAACCTGCGCGGCCGCGTGGTGGCGGTGGTCGATCTCGCCGAGCTGGTCGGCCTCCCGCCCCAGCCGCTCGCCGCCGGTCAGGGCCAGGTGCTGATCCTCGACCGCGAGAAGCGGGCCCTCGGCCTGCTCATCGGCCTGGTGCTGGGGGTCGAGCCGCTGGTGCTCTCCGAGGCGGCCGGCGACGGGCTGGTGGCCGGCGTCGCCACCGGCCGGGCCGGCGCCGTCACCCTGCTGCGGGTCGAACCGCTGGCGGCCGCCGCCACCGCGCTCTTCGGTGGCGGGTAGGGCCCCAGCGGTGCTACCTTTCTCACCCCGGGGAGGACGCCAGCGCCATGCCGAAGAAAGTCCTGATCGTCGACGACGCGATCTTCATGCGGAACATGATCAAGGACATCTTCGCCGGCTCGGGCTTCGAGGTGGTCGGCGAGGCGGCCAACGGCCTCGAGGCGGTCGAGAAGTACCGGGAGCTCAAGCCCGACCTCACCACCATGGACATCGTCATGCCGTTCAAGAGCGGCATCGAGGCCACCCGCGAGATCATCAAGGCCGACCCGCGGGCTGTCATCGTGATGTGCTCAGCGCTCGGGCAGGAGTCGCTGG